>JAITUR010000069.1 GCA_031286205.1 Treponema sp. | reverse complement strand
AAATCCGGGTAAATTCAGAAAGTCAAAGTATGGAGTGGCTGCAAAAAACATTTTCTATAATTTAAATATGTTGTATTTAATTGTAAAATAAATTCATGCGACAATCACGATGAAGTTGTAAAAAGCGCATGGAATGCGCAAAAAGATTATGATGCAGCTTCTAATGGCTTAAAATGGGCTTTTGATAAAATTCCCTATTTTGAGACATTAAATAAAGAGACGGGATATACCTTGTGGTTTCCTGTTTCTGAATTGTAATGTCCAAAAATATCAAAAAAAGATAAAATAAACTGTTATTGTTATATAATAAACGCCTTTATGGATTATCAATTTTTAACGATTTGGAGGAATTACAAATGAGTTTGTATGAAGAAGGACTAAAATTACTTGAAGAAAAGTTTGGCAATGGGAAGGACAATGTTATCTCGCTTTCGACTATCGCTCGTGAACCTAACGCAGACGGAAGCCCGCAGCCTGTAGTGCGTGATGTAGACGCATATTATGCGGACGGCGGAGTTTTCTAATACGGACAAGTGGTATATATTATGGAACTTATTGACGCAAAAACGATTGTAACAAACGCTGTTCCCAACAATAATTATGTGAAATTTAATTATGTCATGAATATATACCGCGGCTGTAATCATGGGTGTATATATTGTTATGCCAGAAGCAACTATTATGAAAAAACTGATAATTTCGATTGTGTAAGGGCTAAAAAAGACGCGCTTCGAATAATCCGTGACGATCTCCTCAAAAAAAGAAAAACAGGCGTTATATTAACAGGAGGCGTATCTGATCCGTATAATCCTGAAGAAAAAGAAAGTAAACTAACAAGAAATGCTTTAGAATTAATAAACGCCTACAGATTTGGAATCTGTATTATTACAAAAAGCGATTTGGTTAAAAGGGATGCTGATATTTTACTGGATATAAAAGAACATTTACCCGCTACTGTCAATTTTTCAATTATATGTTCTGACGATGAAACTTGCAAGAAAGTAGAACCATTTGTTTCAACATCAGGCGAAAGATTTAAGGCAATAGAATATTTATCCGGTAAAGGAATTATTACAGGTGTTTTAATGGATCCGGTTATTCCATACATAACGGATACTATAGAAAATGTTCAGGAAATGGTAAAAAAAGCAAAAGATCATGGCGCTAAATATATATACATTTCCACTCTTGTTACAATGGCTGACATTCAACGGGATTATTTTTTACAGGAAGCGGAAAAACATTTCCCCGGAATTTCACAAAAATACAAAGAAAGATTTAAGCAATATTACCGTTGCCGCTCACCACATTATAAAAAACTATGGAATATATTTGTAGAAAGTTGTGTAAAAGAAGGCATAAACTACGATATGCACTCTGTTAATGAAAGTATCAGTCGTGGGTATGGTATTTTCAGAGATTTAATACAACCCTAAACTTATTAGACCAGTGTTGATTAAACCTATACTAACAAGTCCTTTTGCATTATTCCCTATTGCGATAACGCCCCTTGCCTTTGATTTATTGTTTGTTTTTTTACCGATATGGATATGCTTAGAAATTACATTTTCCGTGCCTTGGCTGCGCCACGCAAGCGATCCGCGTTAAAAAACCGATCTTTTTTACAAATTTGCAAAAAACTTTCTCCAACAGTCAAGCAAAACGGCTAGTTCGCGCCATATATATACATGAAAAACTTAACTCTTTTTTTGGCCGTGCTTTTGTGCGGTCTGGGGGTGTTCGCAGAAGTATCTGCGGCAGAAGTATCTGCGGAGGCACCTGCACAGAAACCCCTCTTTGATTGGAGCCTAATCTGGAGCGGGTTGTGGGACGGGAAAACGCTTACAAGCGGCAATCTTCATAACAGGGCAGATCTTAAACTGAATTTTCTTCCGTTGGGGTTAACCCTGCGAGGGCAGGCACTGGACAGGCGGCCTCTTAACTTCGAAGTAGAACCCGGGGTCGATTGGTTTTCCGCTCAGGATTCTGCCAGAGCAGTAACCCATTTTCAGGGCGGTCTTTATCATAATAAAACAGATTCCAGACTGCTTTTTGGAGTATTGGACGAATGGGGGCTTTCTGCAAGAATCCGTAATCCGTGGATTCGTTCGCCGCCTTATGCGGTAAATTATAAACCAATAATTGCCGACCTAAAAACTGCCGCATCCAGTACAAAAAACGAAGAAGTTTATTTGTTCCTTTCTACTCCTCCGTTAAAAAGTATAAGCGGTTTTATTTCCGCTCAGACAGAAATTTTACCTTCATCGACAGAAAAATACAGGCAAACGGCAGTAGCTGCAGGCGCAGACTTTGATCTGCCAAATAAATCAAATTTATCCATAGAAACCTTTTATACCTGGGCATTGCTTAAACCCAAAAATGCCGGAACATGGTTTTCTAACCCGCCGTCTTTGCCGGAAAGGGATTTTAATCTTTACGCTGCCGGTATTTTATTCGACAGCCCGCTTATTGGCATTAGTTCCGATTTTGCATTATCGGAAACCTTTATATGGGGCACCGATATTTACGCCAATTTGGGAATTTCCGTTTCCCCCCTGGTTCCCTGGGGCACTGCAAGAATGCCGCGTCCATTAACAATTTCGCTTGCCGCCGACGGAGCCGGAAAATATTTTACAGCCAGAGACGGCACAAACCCGGGAACCGCTTTTAGAGCTGCCGCAAGAATCGAAAATAAAGGCAGGTATAATTCTCTTTTTAGATTTAATACAGTATTACGCAGTCCTGATATTACATTGATGCCTTTGGGCGAAGGTTTTAGCCGTTCATCAACTAATTTTTATTATAGATTCCCTGCCGCAAGATCGGACAACAACCTTCTTAAATTAACGAGAGTATCAATCTCTATAGATAGAAATGCGGATAATCCCCTAAAAATTACCGACAGACTTTATGGATATATTGGATTTTCCCTGAATTTATCGCAATTTGGATTAAATACGCCTATTGGCATCCTTTTTAACGGTTCGATAAGGGGAATAACGGCTTCAGATGGGGTAATTTATGCATATCCTGTCCCAACACAGCCCTGGGATTTTAATAATTTTGTATTTTACGGCGAAATTTCCTTTTTTCCGTCGAAATATCAATTTAAAACAAGGTTTGGATACGAAAAAAACTCTAAAAACGACGAAATTTGGGATTTTTCTATCAGCGGAGCAAGGCGTTTTAAGCAAGGGCGATTAAGCATAAAAGCATCATCCCCCAGACTCCCCGACCTTTGGAACTTAAATATTTCGTGGCGAATAGAGGTAAAATAGAGAAAAAAAGATCGAATTTTGCGATAATTTATTTGAATATTTATTGATTATATAGTATAATCTATAGAGATAGAAAATTAATAAAGGAGGTATTATGCCTGCCGGTGTAACAATAATGATTGTTGACGACTCAAAGATTATGAGAAACACTGTCAAGGGTGTTTTCTCTGGGGTAGAGACCACCTGTAATTTCATTGAAGCAAAAGACGGGGAAGAGGCTCTTGCCCTAATGGATACCCAAACTGTGGATTTGATTTTACTTGATTGGAACATGCCAAGGTTGTCCGGGATTGATTTCCTGAAACAAGTAAGAGCTATGGATCAGTACAAAGATCTGCCTATTATTATGGTAACCAGTGAGGCTGCAAAGTTCAATGTTATTGAAGCTTTAAAGCACGGCGCCACTGATTATATCACTAAACCAATTAAACTTGATCTATTAAAGAAAAAATTGGCAAAACTTCGTTTATTTAGGATGTAGATATGTTTGTAGAATTGCAAAATTATGTTGAACCATTTGTAGAGGTTACCATAAACACATTTAAGGAATTTGTCGGAATTGATATTCAGCCAAGACACCCTCATTTTTTAGATCCGGACAAGGAATTTGAATGGGACATCTCTGCGGTAATCGGACTTTCCGGCGCGGTAAAAGGCGCGGTTATAATCTCCATGAAAGCTGAATTGGCAGTAAGGCTTACAGATCTGCTTGCAGGAGAAGGTCATACAGAAATCGATGCGGATGTAGTCGATGCTATTGGCGAAATTAACAATATCATAGCGGGAAACATTAAACCCAAAGTTCCCAATGGAGATAAAATTGTAATTTCCATACCTACAATTATTAAGGGAAAGGAACATTCAATTGCATGGCCAAGCAAGCAAACCCGCATACTTTGTATTCCTCATAAGGTTTTCGAGAATGACATATTCCATTTAATGGTAGCGATAGAAATTGAACCGGATAATTGATTTTTAGGGAGCATATATGAAACATGTTTTCGTGTTCGATCCCAAAGCTTTCTACAACCAACAGTGGAAAATGGATAATATCCTGGATGGTATTGGACAGTTTTTTAGAACACAGGAAAACTCCGATTTCTCTGTTCAGTTTTCTCGTTATCGCAGAAACGCCATGGCAATTGTTCAGGAAGAAGCGGAAAAAGCAAAATCGAACGAGGCTATCATAAGAATCTACGCAATAGGCGGAGAAGAAATCCTTTTTGACTGCATGAACGCCGTTACACATTTCCCGAATATGCAGCTTGCAATAGTTCCCTATGTCGAATCCAATGATTTCTTAAAAGTATTTGGCGAAGGCAAAGACGAAATCTTTAAAGATATTCCGTCTCTTGTTCAGTCGGAAGCGCTTCCTACAGATGTAATAAGATGGGGTGTAAACTACGCATTAAATTCGTGTTATATTGGAATGAACTCCGCAATTTCAAAAAGAATTAAAGACAGAAAGGCAAAGTTAAACAAGGGTATTGTTATTGTTATTTCTAAAATATCATCTTTTTTAAGCAATATCCTTACAGCATTCGATAAACATGCAGTAAGAAAGCAATACAAAATATTTATCGACGACGAAGATTATTCGGGGCACTACAGCCTTATTCATGTGGCAAACGCTCCGTATTTAAACAAAAGAATGACAGGTTCTCGGGACGCAACCCCGGACGACGGTATTTTGGATATTGCGCTAATTAAATCCGCACACCCTTTAAAAACATTATTTTCCATGAGGCGATATTCCCGCGGAAAGCGCCCAAAAAACTGTGTTATTGTTCAGGCAAAAAAAGTATCTGTACAATCAGATACCCCAATGTGGATTCAAATGGATAATGAGTATTTTCTGGATACTAATATAAATTTATCCTTAATTAATCATGCAATTCAGATAGTAGCGGCAGAAGGTTTAGCCTACCCAATGCCTTCTATCTCGGCACTTTAAGGAAGGTAGTGTATGGCAATGGATAAGAAAAACATTGAAAATACAAGATCCAGAAGAATTGCAAATGTTTCTTCTATCTTACTTTTTCTTTTTATGAGTGCTGTGTATGTTTTTGAAATTCTTTTTGCAGGTATAAGAATAAACTATAGCCTTGCAGGGCTGATATTTGTTATATCTTTGGCAATAACTGTCGCAATTATTAGAAATACCATTAATTATTATAAATTGGCATTTAATGTTCCGCTTTTTATTCAGTTGTACTACACCGCTATTATGTTTTTGGATAATTGGCATTCGTCTCATTATTTGCTGGTTTGTGTTGCTTTGTTTGCAATTAGCTGCTTATATTCCAGTTTTTATAGAACCGCAGCGTATATTTTTGCGCAGAATGTTTTAATTGCGGTGTTGGTAATAAGAGGGCATCCAATTGCCGGACAAGATGTATCGTTAAATGTTGTACTAGTTAGCTGGGGGTTGTGTTTATTTGGCAGTATTATCATGCTGCAGCTTACAAGGTCTGCAACAATAGTTTTATCTAAAGCAATAGAAAACAGAGATTCGTTTAGAGACCTCTTGGATACTACAGAAAATTTTATTGCAATGGTAAACAGCAATAACGAAGTAGTTTACTCCAGCAGAACCCTTTCCAGTCTGGGAAATTTGGGCGATCCTGCACTTGCAGAAGGCCGTCCGCTTATAGACCTTTTTCCGGGGAAAAGTTTAAAAATTCTGGCAGGTAAATTATTAAAACAAAAAGAAGATTACACAGACGACTGGGAATTTTCTCTGGATGGCCAAAAAAGATTCTTTAAAGCTGTTTCGCACTCATTGCTGGGCGGAAGCGAAGGCACTCTTATCTCTTTATATGACATGACTCATCTTGCGGAACGCGATGAAATTGCCGCAATGAAAGACAGCATGAAGATTGGTCTTTTCTTTATGGATAAAGATCATATTATACAAGACCACTATTCGCGCTATTTGGAAGAAATGCTTTCAGATACCCGTCTTTTTGGTAAAACTTTTACAGATATTATAAACGATTCCGTTACCCCCAGCGAAATGGAAGCCATAAAAGATTATTTTAAAATGGTTTTCGAGCGTTCCTACGATCAGGATATGCTGGATGATATTAACCCGTTAACCGAGCTTCATTACGAAAACCCAAATACCGGAATTAAAAAAGTTTTTCAGTTTGAATTTAATACCGTAGAACGCGGACAAAATGTCTTTATCCTTGCAACCGTTTATGATATTACCGTAAGGGTAGAATTACAACAAAGACTGGAAGAAGAAGAAGCCAGGCGGCAGGAAGAAATGCAGTCCGTATTCGAGCTTATCCAGGTTTCCCCGGATGTCTTTAAAGACTTTATGCAGGACACAGAGCATGAGTTCGCTACTATAAACAAAACATTTAAGGACGAAAGTTTAAGCACACACGAAGCTTTAGTAAAAGTGTATCAGTCTGTTCATGCCGTAAAATCCAACGCCGTAATTTTAGGATTAAATGTTTTTGGAAATAAGGTTCATAACCTGGAATCTAAAATTAAAAAACTCCGCGAGTTCCAGGGCGAAGTTCCATTTAACGATATGTTAAAACTTACTATGGATATAGATAAATTGTCCATCGAAAAAGACGGATTTAAAGATATTATTAAAAAACTTGAATCTTATGTAGGAACCGGCACTGCCGCCGCAGATACCGCAGAGAATCAAAATATAAATGTACTTATAGATTCTCTTAACAAAGCTGCCGCCAAAGGCGCGGAAGATTTGGAAAAAAAGATAAAGTTTGTTGCCGGCGAAATAGATAAAAATGCCATTAATAATGGTCCAAGGCGTACCATAAAAGAAATTCTTATGCAGCTTGTCCGTAACTCTGTTGTTCATGGAATTGAATCTCCGGATGTTCGTGCGGCAAAAGGAAAGAATGAAACCGGCGTTATTAAACTTTCTGTTTCTATGTCACCGGATAATCAGATTATTAACATGAGATTAACTGACGACGGAAAAGGTCTGGACTACAAGAAAATTGCGGAAAGAGCCATTAAAAACGGTGTATTAAAACCGGAAGAAGCAACCAATAAGGATAATCTTATAAAAGCGATTTTCTCGCCGGGCTTTAGCACTGCAGAAACAGAAGGTGTTCATGGCGGACGCGGTATTGGCTTAAACCTTGTAAGAGATCGTATAAAAGAAGCAAACGGAAATATCAAGATAAAATCGGAAATAGATAAGGGTACTATCTTCTTTGTAACAATTCCGATTAATCAGAAAGACCAGCCCCAATAGCTGTTGTATATTCCGCATATTCAGGATAAATAAACTCTATTCCATACATTTCTGTAATACCTGTAAAAATTTTTTTTCCTATCGGGTTTTTACTGCCATTGCCGGTAACTACTACCTGGCGGGTATTGCGGGCGCGTGCCGCAAAAACAGAAAGCACCCCAATTACCTGATACACCATATTTATAATTGCAAGAGCTATGTCCGCAGGGGCAGCAGTATCCAGCATTTTTCCAAAGTTAGCCGCAGTGCTTTCCGGATTTAAAAAACTTATACTTGTATCTGTTATATCGCCAAGAAGAAGATCTACATGGTTTAAAACGCCTGTTTTTGCAAGTTCCATAATATCGGCAAACTCGGCTATTTGCAGCAATTTTTTTCCAAGCCCAAGAATAGTGCCGCCGCCTACGCCGGAACCCCCAAAGTGAATAATTCCATTATCGCCGGCTTCTAAAATAACAGTGCCTGTACCTATATTTGCAATAATTATATTGTTCATTTTGGAAAGATACATTCCGCCAATGCCGATAGCATCTATTTCGTTTACCCTTTTTGTCGGAATACCAAAAATGTCGTTTTTTATTTTGGAAGAACCGGCGCCTGTAATAAATATTTTTTCTACAGCATCAATTTTAATATCGTTTTCGGAAACAATTTTTCCAAATGCTCCCGTTGCGGCAGTTACCGCATCCTGCGCCCTTGTTTTAATTTTACTTACAAGTTTTTTATTTTCTATGGATACAGCTTTTGTGGTAGTGCTGCCAATATCTATCCCAATAATCACAATTAGCTCCTGGTTTTTATCCTAATCTTTAAATTGATCCGAAACTCTTAAAAATATTTTTACAAGCTCCGGATCGAATTGAGTGCCGCTGCCTTCTTTAATTATATCTACAGCTTCTTCGTGGGTGTATGAGTTTTTGTAAGGGCGTACCGATACAAGAGCATCGTAAACATCTGCTATTGCCATTACGCGTCCCAAAAGAGGTATATCGGTACCTTTTAAACCGTTAGGATACCCGGAGCCGTCCCATTTTTCGTGGTGGCTTTCCGCAAAAATCTTTGCATATCTTAAAAATTCGCTTTCCTCAGCCAGTATTTCCACTTTTTCTACGATTTGTTTTCCAACATGTGTATGGACTTTTATATCCTCGAACTCATCGTAGTTTAATTCCCCCGGTTTTCTTAGTATGCTGTCGCTGATAAATATTTTACCTACATCATGAAGCTGACAGGACTGAACCAATAAATCTATATCCCATTCCTCGGCTTCTTCCATGTAAATGCTGTCGTTTTTTATCTCTATCAGCAATAATCGTATTCCTTTTTGTGTACGCTCTATATGTCTGCCCGTAATATCATCGCGGTACTCGACAAGCTCCGCCATTGTTTTTAACAGAACATTTTGAAGCTGCAAAACGCTTTGTGTTTTTTCATCGACCAATTTGCGAAGATTATCGTTAAAAAACTTTAATTCGGCAGCTTGTTGTTTTAAGATAATTTTTTGCTTTTCTACCAAAAGTTGAATTTCTACGCGCTTTAAAAGTAAAATTGGCTGAATGGGTTTGGTAATGTAATCTACGGCTCCAAGAGAAAACCCCATAATTTCATCGTCGATTTCTGTGCGGCCTGTCAGAAAAATAACAGGAACATCCCTTGTTTCCGGTTTGGATTTTAGAACTTTTATTGTTTCGTAGCCGTCAATTTCCGGCATTTCTATATCCAGAAGAATTAAAGAAGGCCTGTTATTTTCCAAAAGGTTAAAAAGCTTGTCTGCAGAAGGCGCTGTAGCAACGGAATATTTATCTGCCAATATGTTTTTTACAATACGAAGATTAGACGGGTTATCGTCTACAATAAATATTAAATCTCTTTCTTCTCTGAATTTTTCCGCCATTATGCATTCTCCTTAATAAATTCTTCTATAGTTATTAAGGCATCTTCATATTCTGTTATAAGGATGTCGTCAGAAATACTATCCACAATTTCTTTTGTTTTTGCATCCATTTGTTTTCTGTTAATTTCGTTTAAAATACGATCTATTTCGTCTGCCTTTTGCTGGGTTAAAGCTTTTTTTAAATTGCCAAGCAAAACAATTACATTTACATTGCTGCTTGCCGGCATTTCTTTATCGGTTTCATCTTTATTGGAAATTACAGCATTATAAATATCATTAATTAGTTTTACAAGATTTTCCGTAAAAATATTAATATTGTCGCGGATATAGATTATATCCTGACTTTTACCCGCAGCTTCCAGTTTTTGAGCTTCTACCGACAGCTTTGTTGCTCCAATTGCCGCCGATGCACTCTTAAGTGCATGAATATGTAAAACAAATACAGGTAATTTGTCCGATTCCAGCGCCTGTTGTATAATCTCCAGGCGTTCTTTTGCATCTTTATGAAATGTATCCAACACAGAAAAATAACCTTCTATCGTGCCGCCCGTCATAGCAATGCCTTTTTGAACATCAATATTATTTATGCGCGGGAGTTTTACATCTATTTTTTCGGCATTGCTTTTTACGGAAGCGCTTTCTCTTTTTTCTTTTGATATCCAACGGTTTAAAATTTCGTCAAGTCCGGCAACATCAATTGGTTTTGCAAGAAAATCGTTAAAACCTTTTTCTATAAACATATCACGGACTCCGGAAACAGCATTTGCAGTTAACGCTATTACGGGAACTTGTCTAAAGGAATGATCTTTCTGTAATTGTTCTTTTTCCCATTCTCGTATTATTGTTGTTGCTTCTATTCCGTCCATATCCGGCATCATATGATCCATAAAAACAATATCGTAAATATTATGTTTAACAAGCTCGATTGCTTCCTGCCCAGAAAGACAAGAATCTATATTACATTGATAAGGAGCCATAAGTCCTTCCGCAACTTTTATGTTGGTTGGAATATCATCGACAACCAATAATTTTGCGCTGGGGAAGGCATAACGAATAATGCCGGAAGCAGTATCCGAAGACATTGAATAGCCTTTGCTGTCGACTTTACCGTTTAGCACATTTGCAATAGCCAAAGACTGCACGGGCAGAGAAACAAAGCGAACATTGGGTATATATGCTTCGGTTCCCCATTCTATCATTAATGCCAGCGGCGGTTTTTTATTATTTGGGTAATGATCCAGCGGTTTTTTCATTATCTGTATAACTTTTTCGTGAATCCCATAACCCGATAATACAAGCGTCCATTCTTCTCTAAACAGCTCTTTTGTAAATTCGTCTATGTTAGATACCACTTTATATGGGACACCCATGTTTTCCAGCGACCAACATACACTTTTAGCATAAATAACGCGTCCATCGTAAATAAGCACTTTCTTGCTTGCAGGATCTTCTACAGATGCAAATGGTTCGGAAGATTCTATACCCTGCGGAATTGTTACAGTAAATGTACTGCCCTTGCCGTATTCGCTTGACATACTGATACTGCCGTTCATAATTGCACACAGGCGTTTTGTAATTGCAAGTCCAAGACCTGTGCCTTCTATACTTCTGTTTCGTTTTAGATCTACCTGAACAAAGTCGCTGAATAATTTTTTTTGATCATCAAGCTTAATGCCTTTTCCGGTATCGGATACGGAAAAACGCAGCCACACCTGGCTAGAAGTTTTATCCTGAACGGTAATGGTTAAACTGACATATCCTCTTTCCGTAAACTTTGCGGCATTAGATAACAAATTAATAAGCACCTGCCGCATTCTTACTTCGTCTCCAAAAAGAATGTTGGGAATCCTGGAGTCTATGTTTGTGTAGAAACGGATGGGTTTTTCTTTTAACCTCATGCGAATAATATTTATTGTGTCATTTATAAGAGAGGTAAGAAGATATTTTACAGGAACAATTTCCATTTTGCCCGCTTCTATTTTGGAGAAATCCAGAATGTCATTAATAATGGATACAAGATTATTTCCTGCCTGTTTAATATCCTGCGCATAACCTCTTGCTTCTTCGGTTAAATCTCCGCGCAATAACAGTTCCGCCATACCGGTAATTGCGTTCATTGGCGTACGAATTTCGTGGCTCATGCTTGCAAGAAAATTACTCTTGGTGCGGTTTGCTGTTTCTGCTTCTTCGCGGAGCTCTATAAGCTGACGATTTTGCGCCCTGATTTCGTCTACAATGTTAAAAACGAACTCTCCTGTTTTTTCCACATTGTTTTGATACACAATAAGCATTTTTTCTATATCTTTTTTGGAAATATTGGACTGTTCTATCATTGCTCCAAGGCTTTTTTTAATGGTTTCGAAAGATAAATTGTCCGTACTTTCCGCATCCATTGTTCCTTTAAGATATGAAATTGTAATATTTAAAAGCTCGCTTCGGCTTACAATATCAAACACCAAAGATTTTAACTTGCTGTCCGTGTAATGGAATAATCGTTTGGTTTTATACGGGTCTGCCATTCCCTTTTCCGGCAAAGTGCCAAAAAACACCGCTGTTAATGTTTGATTATGATGTGTAAATAATTCTTCTCCATAAGTATTAAAACCAATCATTGGGTATTTGCTGAATACTTCGTTAAAAGCATCGATTTTTTTATTTTCTATTAATTCCAAATGGCGTTGTATACAATTAAAAATAAGACAGCCCTGTATGCCGGGAAGAAACTGCGAAACCCCCGCAATACTGTTTTGCGCATGAGTTATAATGTCTCCTTGTTTTAAAAGAAATACCCTTGTACCCGCTTCTATGTAACAGTAGAATTGCAAACCTTTACCGTCGACAACAAGATTGGGGCTTCGTATATAAATACTTTCTCCCAGAATAAGTCCTAGCGGGTTTTTTGCAAATATTTTTGCGGTAAGTTTTTTTGTATCGTCTACTCCAACCTGACGCGCATAAAAGTCTGCCGCAGGCTCGCCGTTTATTTCCCATGCAATCCTTTTCATTATCTCCACTCTGGTAATGGTAAAAGAATTATGTGTGGGAAGATAATGCACATAATGATTAAAAAAGAACGGGATTTTCATTTTTAAAATAGCGACAACAAGTCCGTCAGAGGAAAGTGTATCTTCGTAACATACTAAAGTTTTGGTAAAAGTCATCTCGTCTGCGGCAGCTCCGCCGACAAAAGCCATGTTAAGGCTTTGTTCCATGGAGAACTCTTTCATTATAAGTTCGCCTAAACAAAGTCCGTCAAAAAAAATCAATCCAAGATATTCGTCCGGGTTAATAATATTACCGGTTGTTTTATATTTTAAATCGTCAATGGCGGCATGTGCGGCATCTATTGGTTCTTTCTTTACTCCTTCCTGGAAGGTAACATAAACTTCCGCTACTTCGTCCGAAGACAAAGACATAATTGAAATGCCTTTTTCGACAGCCCCGGTGCTTGCCCAGCCGCCGCACATGGAAGAGCCAATACATACAGCTCCCGGAAAAGCCCGGGAAATTTCCTTTTGTGGATGATATTTTTCAAAGGATGGCGAGAAAAAGTATATTACAACTTTTATATTAGGCTGTTCAATTTCTTGAACAATCCTGTCAATATCCCAATTGTGCAAAGAGGTTACTTTTATAGCCATAAATAATAATAGCATATAAGGCTTATTTTGTAAACAATATTGATATATTAATATCGATACATTATTGACATTTTTTCGGTAATTATTCATATTATTATAATGAGCAATGGCGTTTAATCTTCTTAGGGAGGAAGACTGTGTGCAGTGATATTGGATATGATGAGGATAAACTAAAAGAAGAATGTGCCATTTTTGGACTTAGTTTAAACACGGATGAAGCTGCCGGCATTACTTACAATGGTTTGCTTTCCCTGCAGCATCGGGGGCAGGAAGGAGCCGGCATAGCTGTTTCCAACAACCGAAGCATTGTATGTTATAAAGACAGCGGTCTTGTAAGCGAAGTGTTTGGCGAAGGAGGGCTTACCAGTCTTCCAAAGGGTAATACCGCCGTTGGGCATACCCGCTATTCCACAAAAGGCAACAGCTCCAGGGAAAATGTTGGACCTTTTATTACGGAATATCTTACAGGACGAATTGCGACAGCGCACAATGGTAATATTACAAATGTCAAACAATTCCGCGACGAATTAAAAGAACACGGTATTCATTTTAATGCAACCAGCGACAGTGAAGTTATCTCGTCATTAATTGCCTTTCATATAACTATGGAAAAAAGTTCGATACAGGGGGTTATAAAAGCATCTGACCTTCTTCGTGGAGCATTTTCTTTTATTATTGCAACAAGTAAAAATAAATTAATAGCCGTCCGTGATCCAAACGGTTTCCGTCCGCTTTGTATAGGAAAAAGCGCCATTGGATATGCCGTATCTTCCGAAAGCTGCGCCCTTGATACATGCGGTTTTGAATTTGTCCGCGATGTTCTTCCCGGCGAAGTAGTAGTAATAAGAAACGGAGAAATTATACTCGAAGGTGTAAAGCTGGAAAATAAAGAAGAAAATAAAGGTCTCTGTATTTTTGAATATGTTTATTTTGCGCGCCCGGACTCTGTAATTGATGGTCTAAGTGTTTACAATGCACGATACAACATGGGTGTTGCATTGGCAAAGGAATATCCTGTAGAAGCGGATGTTGTCTGCGGTGTTCCGGACTCCGGCCTTGATGCGGCATACGGTTACAGCGCTCAGAGCGGACTTCCGCTTGTTACAGGGTTTGTAAAAAACCGCTACATTGGACGAAGTTTTATTTATCCCACGCAGACACAAAGAGACAGTGTGGTATTGCTTAAACTTAATCCGCTGGCAGCAAGCATTAAGGGAAAACGCATTGTGCTTGTAGACGATTCTATCGTACGCGGAACAACGAGTCAAAAAATTATAAAAAGCCTAAAAAACGCGGGAGCAAAAGAAGTCCACATGATGATTTCTTCCCCGCCGTTTCGTTTTACCTGCCACTACGGAACAGACATTGACAGCGAAGAAAACCTTATTGCCAACAAAATGAGTCATGACGATATCTGCCGTAAAATAGGCGCAGACAGCTTGGGTTACATTAGCATAGACGGACTTA
Source organism: Treponema sp. (assembly GCA_031286205.1). Taxonomy (GTDB): domain Bacteria; phylum Spirochaetota; class Spirochaetia; order Treponematales; family Breznakiellaceae; genus WQXQ01. The sequence continues at coordinate 37,253 of JAITUR010000069.1, read as the reverse complement.
AAGCCGCCTGTTCAGAATGTTTTCTGCCTTTCTGCACCACCTGCTTTTTCGGCACATAGTATTTTATATTGACTAATCCCGCTTTTTTCTTCATATTAATAAGGGGTTATTAATGAACGATAAAGCATATCTAATTTTGGAAAACGGCGAAGTGTTCGAGGGCAAGTCCTTTGGCGCTGCGGGCGATATTACCGGCGAAATTGTTTTTACAACCGGAATGACAGGCTACCTGGAAACCCTTACAGATCCCAGTTATTACGGACAAATTGTTTTTCAAACCTTTCCCCTTATTGGTAACTATGGCGTTATCTCCTCCGATTTTGAAAGTGCCGGTATTAGAGCAAGGGCGTATATAGCCAAGTACCCCTGCACAAACCCTTCCAACTTTAGAAACGAAAAATCCCTGGATAATTTTTTAAAAGAACAAAACATTATTGGGCTTCATGGTATTGATACCCGCCGCCTGACAAAAATAATAAGGGAAAACGGCGTAATGAACGGGAAGATCTGCACTGCCCCTCCAACGAACAAAGATCGTTCCGAAGCAAAGGCGTATGTTGTAAAAAATGCCATTGGCTCTGTTACATCGAAGAGTATAGAAAAACTAAGCAGCGGAAACCGGCGAATAGCTCTTATGGATTTTGGAGCAAAACGCGGAATAGCGAATGCTCTTGCAGCCCGCGGCTGTGAGGTATGGTCGTTCCCCTGTTTTACAAGTGCAAAAGAAATTCTAAAAATCGAGCCAAACGGCATTATGCTTAGTAATGGCCCGGGCGATCCGGCAGATTCTGCAAACAAACCAATTATAGAAACTATCAAAGAACTTGATAAACACGGGCTGCCAATTTTTGGCATTTGTACAGGACACCTGCTTCTTGCGCTTGCAAAGGGATACAAGACCAGAAAACTTAAGTTTGGTCATCGGGGCGTGAATCAGCCTGTAAAAGATACGCGAACAGGAAATGTTTATATCACCAGTCAAAACCACGGTTATGAAGTAATTGCAAACGACAGTTTGTTTATTAATGTTAATGACGGCAGTAACGAAGGTCTGGACTACGGCAAATCATTCTCTGTTCAGTTCCACCCTGAAGCCTGCAGCGGCCCCTTAGACACCGGATTCTTATTTGATGAAATTATCAGCAGGATAAATTAATTTTTCTTTTATAAACATATATGAAGAAAATCATGTAATTTCTAAAACTGTTATAAGGCAATTATTAATTTTTTCTAGTATGAGTTTTGGTAACATGGCTACATGATCCGTTAGATCGTGTTTATCAACAGTTACAATTTGAGAAAAATTTACAACCGATGTTTTGTCTAAACCAGAAACCGATTTTTCTAACAACAAATTTCCTGGCAGAGAAGACAACTCTGTGTTGGATGTGATGGCTGCGCAGATTATAGTATTTATTTTACTTCGATTAAATTCATTGCTTTGGATAATTAATACCGGCCGGCGTTTGGCGGGAGCTGAGCCACCAGGATCAGGCAAATTTGCCCACCATATTTCACCACGAATCATTTACCAATCTTCTTCTTTAAGCAGGCGATAGTTTGCTGCTTTAATATCGTTAGCAAGGCAAGAATCATGATTTTTATAATAACTATTAAGTTTTTCTGTTATGGATTCTGTCGTATTTGCAGGAGTAAAAGAAAGAATTACAGCCCCTGTTGGAATTTCCCGAGGAACTTCAAGGGTAATGCGGCGGCTAGAAGGAATTTCAACGGTTTGTGTTATTGTCATACAATAAAGATAGCATTATAAAGTTCAATTTTCAAGGGGTTTTAACAGCAAAATTCGGTAAATAAACATATATTGACATTACCCCTTTTTTTCTTCATACTAACGGCAAGCTAAAGAAGGAAATCTATGCCGCTTAATAAAGATATTAAAAAAGTTTTAGTTATAGGCTCCGGACCCATTGTAATTGGGCAGGCCGCCGAATTTGATTATGCCGGCACTCAAGCGTGCCATGTTCTGCGGGAAGACGGTATAGAGATCGTTCTTGTAAATTCCAACCCCGCAACTATCATGACAGATAAAAATATTGCGGATAAGATTTATATCGAGCCGCTGACGCTTACCACTGTCAAACGCATTATAGAAAAAGAACGGCCGGATAGTATACTTTCCGGGCTTGGCGGGCAGACAGGGCTTACACTGTGTATGCAGCTTGCCAAAGACGGCTTCCTAGATAAAATGGGGGTTCGCCTTCTTGGATCTTCGCCGGAAACAATCGACAAGGCCGAGGATCGAAAAATCTTTAAAGATACAATGCAAAGTATCGGGCAGCCATGTGTTCCTTCGGTAATAGCCACAGATGTAGAAACTGCTGTAAAGTTTGCCGACGAAATCGGCTATCCTGTTATTGTACGCCCTGCATTTACCCTGGGAGGATCCGGCGGCGGTAATGCGGTAAACGAAGCAAAGCTGCGCGAAATTACAACAAATGGTCTTGCACTGTCCCCTATTAATCAGGTGCTTGTAGAAAGATCAATTGCCGGCTGGAAAGAGATAGAGTTTGAAGTTATGCGCGACCGTGCCGGTAATGCCATTACAATTTGTTCTATGGAGAATTTTGATCCAGTCGGCATACACACAGGTGACAGTATTGTTATAGCGCCTTGTGTTACTCTTGCCGACAAAGAATATCAAATGCTGCGTTCTGCCTCGCTTAACATTGTAAAATCGCTTGGAGTAGAAGGCGGCTGCAATGTCCAGCTTGCCCTTGAACCAACTAGCTTCGAATATGCCGTTATAGAAGTAAACCCTCGTGTGTCGCGTTCTTCCGCTCTTGCAAGCAAGGCAACCGGCTACCCTATTGCCAAAGTTTCGACAAAGATCGCCATTGGATACACACTGGACGAAATAAAAAATGCGGTAACCGGTACCACCTTTGCCGCCTTCGAACCCGCATTAGACTATGTTGCCGTCAAGTTTCCAAAATGGCCTTTTGACAAATTCGTCTATGCCAACAATGAGCTTGGCACTCAAATGAAAGCCACCGGCGAAGTCATGTCTATAGCGGACACCTTCGAAGAAGCAATCCTTAAAGCGGTACGCGGCGCAGAGCTGGGGCTAACAAGTTTGGATATGCCAAGAATGGCAGCAAAGACAGATGCGGAAATTAGGGAGCTTTTATTAACCGTAACTGACGAACGATTATTTGTATTGTACGAAGCAATCAAGCGAGGGTTTGCAATAGAGGAATTGTTTAATACAACAAAGGTAGATCGTTGGTTCTTGTACTGCCTAAAAAATATTGCGGACAATAACGGCAGTTCAGCACCTGCAAGCAGCTTGCTAATTTACAAAATGGTAGACACCTGCGCCGCTGAATTCGAAGCAAAGACACCGTACTTTTACTCCATAAAAAATGGAACAGAAAACGAAGCACTCCCATTTATTCAAAAAAGCACCAAAGAACGAATTATCGTACTTGGATCAGGTCCTATACGAATAGGGCAGGGAATCGAATTTGATTATGCCTGTGTTCATTGTGTGTGGACATTGCGTAAGATGGGCTACGAAGTAATTGTTATCAATAATAATCCTGAAACTGTCTCCACCGACTTTGACATCGCAGACAGATTGTACTTTGAACCATTAAATATCGACGATGTAATGAATATTATTAACATCGAAAAGCCGATAGGCGTTATTGTTGCGTTCGGCGGCGGCACGGCAATTAAGCTGACAAGAAAATTGCATGAACGGGGCGTTAACATAATTGGCACGCCTGCGGACAGTATCGATATTAGCGAAGACAGGGAACGCTTTGACATCTTGCTGGAAAGCCTGCAAATTAAACGCCCGCGGGGTTTTGGCGTAATGACAGAGGCAGAAGCGCTGGAAGCTGCCGACAAACTCGGCTACCCCGTATTAATGCGTCCTTCGTATGTACTTGGCGGGCAGAATATGATTATCGCTTTTTCGCCCGATGATATTCGCGAGTATATGGAGATTATCCTGCGCTCGAAACAGGAGAACCCCATCCTTATAGATAAATACCTAAGCGGACGCGAAATAGAAGTCGATGCAATCTGCGACGGCAACGATGTACTTATCCCCGGTATTATGGAACATATCGAACGCACGGGTGTTCACTCCGGCGACAGCATTGCCGTGTATCCCGCAATTAATATAGATGATGCCCTTGCAGATAATATTTTCGAGATAACAGAAAAATTATGTATGGCTTTAAAGGTTAAAGGTCTAATTAATATTCAATATGTGTATTATGAAAACGATATTTATGTAATAGAGGTTAACCCGCGCGCATCGCGTACTGTTCCGTATATCAGCAAGGTAACGGATATTCAAATGTGCGAGATTGCTACAAAGGTTAGCGTTGGCGAAAAACTTGCAGACCTTGGGTATTCTTCCGGCATTGGCAGCATTCCTCCATATATTGCTGTTAAAGTACCGGTATTCTCCTTTGAAAAACTTACCGGCCTTGATACTCACCTTGGACCGGAGATGAAATCCACGGGCGAAGTTCTTGGTCTTGGAAAAAGTCTGGAAGAAGCGCTTTACAAAGGACTTGTTGCCGCCAATTATAAAATGGAAAGAAAGGGCGGAATACTTCTTACCCTGCGTGACGGTGACAAAGCAGAAATACTTGGCGTTGCGGAAAAGTTTGCCAAGCTGGGATTTTCTCTGCATGGCACAAGGGGAACAGCGCGCTTCCTAAATGCAAAGGGCTTCTCTTGCGAACCAATAGATAAAATTTTCGACAATCCGGATGTTAATACGCAGACACTTTTGGCATCGGGGAAGATAGCGTATATAGTTTCGACATCGGAAAAAGGACGCGACCCCGCCCTTGATGATGTCAAGCTTCGCAGGAAAGCGTGCGCGCTGGGCGTGCCATGCCTGACATCGATAGATACAGCCAATGCTCTTGCGGACTCTCTGCTTTCCGACTACAGCGAAATTAACACCGAGCTAATAGATATTAATAATCTGCGAACCAGCCGTTTACAATTACCGTTTACAAAAATGCACGGATGCAGCAACGACCACATTTACATTAACTGTCTGGATTTAGACATTAACTCTCCGGAGTCCCTGTCTGCATTTTTGTCGGACAGACACAGGGGAATAGGCGGCGACGGTGTTGTACTAATTTTATCTTCAGAAACCGCCGATGCAAAAATGAGGGTGTTCGATCTTGACGGCAGCGAAGATTCTATCGGCGGCAACTCGATCCGCTGTGTTGCAAAATATCTTTACGACAACAATATTGTAAAAAAGAAACAGATGAAGATAGAAACAATGAGCGGAATACGCGACTTGTATTTATCGACAAGGAACGGACTTGTTTCTTTGGTTAAGGTTGACATGGGACAAGCGGAATTGCGGCCGGAGAAAATCCCCGTAAACCTAAGCGGCGACAAAATTGTTGCCCAGAAAGTTAATATCGGCGGCAATGAATACGAGATTACCTGCGTGTCTATGGGTAACCCGCACGCTGTTGTTTTTGGCAAAGATATCAATAAAATCGAACTTAATAAAATAGGTCCGCAATTTGAAAACGACCCGCTATTTCCGCAAAGAGTACATACCGAGTTTGTCGAAGTTATGGACAGAAATTATTTAAAGATGCGTATTTGGGAACGCGGAAGCGGAGAAACCCAGGGCTGTGGTACAGGCGCATGCGCCGCCGCCGTTGCCGGTGTCCTTAACGGTCACTGCGACAAAGGCGTGGACATTAGGGTAAAGCTCCCCGGCGGCGAACTTGTTATTAACTACACAGACGAACGCGTTTTTATGACAGGCGACAGCGTTAAAGTTTTCGACGGCGTGGTAGAGATATAGTTACTGTTACGAAGCTTGTGCAAAATCGTCTACCGTGTCTTCCAGCAATGCCTTTAGCGGTTTAGAATCGCGCATTAATTGCTGGTAATTGCCGCTTTTTAGAATATTAATTGCTTCCTGTAATTGAATGTCATATTCTAAATCGTAAACCGGTGCAATTTCCGTTCTGCGCAGCTCGTTTCTGATAAGCCGTCTAAGCAATACAAGATCCAGCTGATACTCCCTTCTTAAAGAAACTGCAAATGCTTCTATCTGGGCGCTTGTTGCCTGCGGACTCTGTGCGGCAAACTGCGGAATTTTGTTCGAGTTAATAAGCGCGTTTAAGTGTTCTGCATCTTCTTCTGTATATTCAGGAAATTTTACTTCGCGATCCGGCGGAATGCCTATTTTATCTATATTTGCATCGCTTGGCGTAAAATAACGGGCAGTTGTTATTCTAAAACCTGTGCCGTCTGTAACAGGAAACACCTGCTGAACAGATCCTTTTCCAAATGTGTTTTCTCCGACAAGATATGCCCTGCCGCGATCCTTTAGCGCGCCGGCAACAATTTCCGAAGCAGAAGCGGATGCTCTGTTAATTAAAACAATAACAGGAATATTTGCGGGAACAGTGGTTCCTCTTCTTGTATTAAACTCCCGGTTTTCAGATCGTATTCTGGATCTTGTGCTTACAACAAGTCCGCCGTCAAGGAAAAGACCGGCAATTTCAATTGCAGAATCCAGACGGCCGCCGTAATTGTATCTTAAATCCAGAACAAGACTCTTATAATTATTTTCTTTGAATTCATTTATGGCTTCTCGCGCTCTTGCCGTTGTCATTGGGGTAAAGGAAATCAACTTTAGATAGCCAATGTCGCCAATCATTGCGTGTTTAACAGTAGGAACTTCTATAACGGCTCTGGTAATTGTTACAGGGAACTCCAGTCTTTCTCCGCGTCTTATAAGAAGTTTAACCTGTTCTCCGGGAGTGCCGCGCAATATTCCCAATACCTCGTCCATGCTCATATTTTCTGTGGGTTGATCATTTATTTCTACAATGAAATCGCCCGGATTTATGCCGGCACGCCAGCCCGGAGTATCTTCTATTGGAGAAGCAACTTCTACCCACATTGGTTTTCCGTCCGGTCTTGGGCTTGTTGCCTTGGTAATATTTAAACCTACTCCGCCAAAAGCGCCCTCGGTTGTATGGCGTAAATCGCCAAGATCAGATTCCGATAAAAAAGCGGAATAAGGATCATCTAAAGCGCCAAACATTCCGTTCATAGCGCCTTCAAAAAGCACCTGCGGATCAACTTCGTCAACATAATTACGCAAGATAAAGTTAAAGACCTCTTCCATCATGCCGGGATAAGAACGCCTTCCTAAACCGCCTTCCTGAGACCCCTGCGCTCCAACGCCCGGAATTAACGCAAAAGTAAATAACAAGCAAAAAATGACAGTTGCCGCAATCCATATCCATTTATAGTAGGATTTATTAATTTTACAATCCATGATATACTCCTATTATTATTATGATATATATTAAACAAAAAGGGTAGTAACATGGGTACAGATAAAAAAATAAAATTGGGAAAACCGTTGGTTGCAGTAATTATTGCGGCTTTGGTGTTTATTGTTATTTCCGGCTTGCATTTATTGGGAGTTTTTCATTTTTTGGAATATAAATCCTATGATATGCGGGTACGATTTTGGGCGGAACGCAACTGGTTTACCGTGGATTTAACCGGAGGTTATATTCCGGCATCCTATGAAATTCTTGCAGTTGTGCTGGACGACGAAAGCGTTAATTGGGCACAGCAAGAACGAGGATGGGGCTGGCCCTGGCCCAGACAGGCATATTCCGAAATAATCGATTTTCTAAACGATGCCGGTGCAAACTCCGTTGCATTCGATATACTTTATACAGAACCTTCGGTTTATCGTAATGCCAAGCAGGATGAAATTATAGATAATGCAATTATTGCTCTGGAAGAACTTGAAAGAGAAAGAGAAACAAGAGGTCCGGCAGGATCGGCAAGGTCGCCGGAATCCAGAGAGGCAGGTTCCGGAAGAAATGCGTTAGTAAGGGAAGCTCTGCGCAGCCTAAGCGCAAGACAGGATGATACTACTTTTATTGAATCTAGCGAAAAGTTTGGCCGTGTGGTGCAGGCAGTTATGTTTAGCACTCAGAGCGGAACCTCTACAACATGGCCCTCCGAATATGATTTACCTTTGTTTCAGCCGGAAAATTTCGGATCATATCTGGAGAAGTTTAGCATAGGAGAAAACGAAAAGGGTCAATTTCCAATTCCCGGGTTAATTGAATCTGCAGGAGCGCTGGGGAGCGTAACAGGCATACCGGACTCCGATGGAGTTTACCGCCGTCTTAGACCATTTACCTTGTTTGATGGAAAGGCAGTCCCCGGTCTTTCTACCGCTTCGCTTATTGTTTCCGGATACGAGCCGCAAATTTTCTACGACGAAAAATCAAAATCTATACAATGGGAACATATAAATATTCCCGTCGATAAAAACGGCTTTACCCTGCTTCGCTTCCGTGGAGATATAGAAGAAAAATACAAACCAATTAGAGCAAGTGCGGTTTTACGCAATGCGGAAGCATTAAAAAATTTAGAAGAATTCAGCGAAGAAGAACAGCAAAGCTTATTGGAGTTTAGGGATTATTTTAGAGACACTTTTGTTTTTGTCGGCGTTTACGGACAGGGCTTTTTTGATATTTTTCCCACACCGATTTCTTCTATGTATCCCGGCGTAGGAGCCCATATAACCATGTTGGATAATTGTCTTCAGGGAGATTTTATCCACGAAAGCAGCGAATGGTTTAACCTGCTTATTTTAATTATTGTAGTAGCAGCAATAGTATTTCTTGCAATGTTCTCTCCAAGAATTTCTGTATCTTTAATTGGGTTGTCGGTTGTAGTTACAGGAATAGTTATAATTGCTTTTACATCGTATCAGTTTGGCAATCTTTGGGTTCCAATGGTAACTTATCTTGCCGGCACTCTTGCTTCTTTTCTTACCGTTACGCTTTACAACTATGCTACAGAGGGCAGCCAGAAAAGATTTATTAAATCCGCTTTTTCGCAGTATCTTTCGCCTAAAGTTATAGATCAAATTATGCTTGATCCTTCCCAATTAAAACTTGGCGGCGAAAAACGCGAAATGACCGCGATATTTACCGACCTTCGCGCCTTCTCCACATTTTCCGAAGCGCTTGGAGATCCCGCAAAACTTGTAGAGCTTCTTAATTTTTATCTGACAAAGATGTGCGATATTATTTTGGAAAATCAGGGAACCATAGATAAATATGTGGGAGACGCGATCATCGGTTTTTGGGGTGCGCCTGTTCACATGGAAAATCATGCTTTGCTTGCCTGCCGGTCTGCCGTTTATATGAAAAAGCTGGAAAAGGAGCTTAATATAGAAGCTCTGGCAAACGGAATTCTAACTCCAAAAGTGCTGGAAGCTTTAGACGCAAAAGGAAAATTGGGTTATGTTGACGGTGAGCCCAGACCATTATATACAAGACTTGGACTTAACACCGGCGACATGGTTGTTGGCAACATGGGAACCCCAAATAAAATGAACTATACCATTATGGGTAATGCTGTAAATTTGGCAGCAAGACTGGAAGGAGTAAACGATCAATATGAAACCGGCGGTATTATGATAAGCGAATATACCCGTACTCATATTGGAGATGAATTTGTTCTGCGGCCGCTTAGCCGTGTGCGTGTTGTAGGAATTAACACCCCCTTGCGTCTTTACGAGCTTTTGGACATTGCTTCCGAAGCAGCCCCGGAACTTTTGGAAATGGTTAAAAATTGGGAAAAGGCGTTTGATCTGTACGAAAAGCAAGAATTTGCAACCGCAAGAGATATGTTCGAATCGATATCTTTAAAAAATCCCAGCGATCTTGCTGCTAAAATGTACTTTAATAGATGTGTAAAGTATATTTCTGCTCCGCCGGACGAAAAAGCATGGGATAATGGGGTTGATAATTTAACCCAAAAGTGATATAATAGTAACGAGGTTAATAAAATGAAAAGATTATTTATTGTATTTTTCTTATTGATGTTTACGGTTGCTTTTGCAATGGCGCAGGCTCGTGCAGGCGGGACTATGTATGTAGCTACAAGAACAGCCGATCTTAAATCCGGCACAGGTCTTCTTTCAAGCAGTACGGGAACCTTAAATTATGGTGCCCGCGTTACTGTTATACGCGCAGACGGCAGATTTGTAGAAGTAAGATGTGCGGAAAATTCTTCGTTAACCGGCTGGATAGCAACTGCCAATCTTTCTCCAAGACCTGTTGTATCCGGGGACACAGCCACAGTATCTGCAAGGGAAACCGCCATGGCCGGAAAAGGTTTTAATCAGGAAGTGGAAACTACATACAGAGAGCAAAACAGAAGCCTTAACTATGCCGATGTCGACAGAGTGGAAGGTATATCGGTAACCGAAGAAGAGCTTAGACGGTTTTTGGAAGAAGGCCGTCTTAAAATGGGCGAATAGTAAAAACTAAATATCAAGAAAATCAAGTTGGATTTTTTGCAGATCTCGAAATAATGGGCCGTAGCTGCTCGGGGGTAACTTTGCGCGGGTCGTTTATGCCCGGGGGAAGCTGTCTGCCTTCTTCCGGCGGAACATCTTCTTCTTCGAAAGTGCCGTCGGTGTCCCACAATTCGGTTTGCGGCGGAGGACCTTCGGCAAGCGCAAGCTCGTCATTTTCCAGTCGTACGGCAATTAGTTTTGTAACGCCGGATTCTTCCATTGTAACGCCAATTAAAGTGCCGGCTCCGGTAACTGTTTTTTTGTTATGTGTAATAATAATAAACTGGCTTGTATCGCTAAACTCTTTTAGAAGATGTACAAATCGCCCGACATTTTGTTCGTCCAGCGCGGCATCAATTTCGTCCAATAAACAGAATGGGCTGGGTTTTACCATATAGGTAGCAAATAAAAGCGCTACCGCTGTCATAGAACATTCACCGCCGGAAAGAAGGCTTAAATGTTCAAGTTTTTTTCCGGGCGGCTGGGCAAGAATCTCTATACCGGATTCCAGTATGTGGTTTGGATCAGAAAGACGAAGCTCTGCCCGTCCGCCGCCAAAAAGCCGCCTGAACATATTATGAAAATTCTTTTTTATTCTGTTGTATGTTTCCAAAAAGAGAGCCGAAGATTCCTGGCGTATTTCCAGTGTAAGATCTTCCAAATCTTTGCGCGCTTTTTCCAGGTCTGTCATCTGATTATTAAGAAAATCGTAGCGTTGTTTGGTTTCCGCAAATTCTTCGGGAGCCATAAGGTTTACCGAACCAAGCTCTTTCATTTGAGCGCGCGATTTTGCAAGTTTATCCCGCAGAATGGCAGGAGCTTCTGTAATTGTAAAAATTCGTTCTTCGAACTCCATTAAATCTCTGGAGTGGGTTTCCCGGAAATTTTCCTGAATATTTTTTATTTCCATGTCGGATTGTACAAGCTCCAAATGGATTTTTTCTAAAGCTTCCTGTACTTTGTTTAATTCCGTCATTCGTTTGTTTATTACTTCCCGCTTGCTTGCAACATTGTCGTTTCGCTTGCGAATATCTTTTTCCAGTCTTTCCAGTTCGGCATTAAAAGCGGAAGTTCTTTCATCTATGCCGGCAATTTCGGCATGAACGCCCGCAATGCGTCCATCAATGTCTTCCAGTCTTTTTCTGTTAAGGGCAAGTTCGTCGCGGATATTTTTTAGTAAAGCTTCCTGTCCGGAAAGTTCGCGGCGGATAAGCCTTGCCTGTTCTTCGGCAGCTTCTGCACGGGCGTTCATCTGGGCGCGGTTAACTTTCATATCTTCTAAAGTTGCGCGGTATTCTTCTGTTTTGGCAGTTAAATTTATATTATCTTCGCGCAGTGTTTTTATGCGCTGCCGCCGTTCTTCTATATTGTCTTTTGCAGTTCTTATTTGTAAATCCAATGCACGCTTTTTTGTAATAATACCTTCCGGTGCAAGGAAGTCGTCGATAAATGTCGGGGAATGTTTGCGGTAACTGTCAAAAAGGGCTGTTGCTTTTTCCGCATCTGCGGCAGCTTCCGATAATCCTGCGGCAAGAGATGCGGCTATGTTTTTAAGATCGGCTACATCAACCCCGCCTGCCGCCGCCGTAGACAGATCCCGAATAAGCGCTTCTCTTCCGCTTAGTATTGTGCGTAAACGGGCAAGAGTTTCCTGTAATGACACTTCTGCGTTTTTTCGTTCGGAAGCTGAGTACCCGTCTTTTTTTAAACCTGCGTCCAATTCTGCAACAATGTCGTCCGTTATTTTGGCAAGTTCTTTTTCCAGCTCCGTAATTTCTTTTTCTATTTTAAGAATTTCATCTTCTGCCCTGCGTATTTCTTTTTCGTTTTCGCCAATGCGCAAGGCGGCAAGCTGGATATTTTCTTCGAAGGAACGGATATTTTCTTCTATACTTTCGCACTGTTTACGCAGGTCGGCAACAACAGCATCTTGTGCGGAAGCATCGTTATTTAATTCGGTTGTTTTTTGGACAGCTTGGTTTTCTTTTTCTTCGTTCTGCCCAATTTTTAGTTTATTTTCGCTGCGTTGTTCGTTAAAAAGACGGATTTCGTTTTCGCGTGCATTTTTTTCCAGAGCAAGTCCGTAAATATTTTTCTGAAGCTCTACAAGGCGGGCTGCCATAGAGTTTACTTCGTCCATGTTAGCTTCCAGTGCTTTGTTTTCGTCTTCCATTTCCGAACGGATTCTGTCGCGGTCTGCGGTTCTGCGTTTTAAGGTTTCGTTTCTTTCTTCGCGCTCGTAACGGAATTGTTTTAGGCGTAAAAGCTGAATATCAAGTTCGTAATTAAAAATTTCGTCTCGCAAGGAACGGTATTTAAGCGTTTTTTCTGACTGGACTTTAAGGCTGTCGTGGCTTCTTCTTACTTCGCTAAGAATTAGCTCTACCTGTTTTACATTTTCTTCTGTTTTGGCAAGATTGCGTTCTGCTTCCGCGCCGCGTTCCTTGTAACGGGTAATACCGGCAGCTTCTTCGAATAAATAGCGGCGTTCTTCCGCTTTTGCGGAAAGTATTTGGTCTATTTTACCTTGTTCCATTACAGAGTAGGCTGTTTTGCCGATACCTGTATCCCAAAAAAGCTCGCGAATATCTTTTAAGCGGCACAGTGTATTGTTTATAAAGTATTCGCTTTCGCCGGAGCGGTAGAGCCGTCTTTTTATTTCTATTTCCGGCATCTCCATTGGAAGCAAGCCGGTTTCGTTTGCAATTGCAAGAGTTACTTCCGCCACATTTAAGGGTTTGCGGACTTCCGTACCACCAAAAATAACATCTTCCATTTTTTCCGCGCGCAAGGATTTAATGGCGTGCTCGCCCAAAACCCATTTAACGGCATCTACAACATTGGATTTTCCGCAGCCATTGGGTCCAAGCAAGGCGGTAATGCCGCTGTTGAATTCAATTTCTGTACGCTCAGCGAATGATTTAAATCCTAGAATTGTAAGTCTTTTTAAAAACATAAATAATTTACAACTGGCCTTCTTTCTGGAAGCCGGCGGCAAGTTTAAGCATTAAAGCATCAACCTGTTTTTGGCTTTTCAGCCCAAAGTTTTCCAGCGGGACTGTTTCTATTTGATCAAAAATTATATTTTTATTTTCGTATACGCAGAACATATTGGCAATGTAAACAGCGTCTACAAGGTCTTTGCAGTCTGCAGGAGCGCTTCCGGGATCATGATGAAACCTGATTGCCGAAACAAGGCTTTCCGGGAAATTCCATTTTTCCGCAATAAGAGCGCCAAGCTCCGCATGGTTCATGCCGGCAGAAAGATTTTCGAATGTGGATGCAGGCAGTTTTTTATCTGTACAGAACCCTTTTATTTTTTCCAACAATTCCGGGTGCACGCTGGAGAAAATAATTTTTCCCATGTCGTGCAAAATACCGCCGACATAAACATCGTCCAAAAGGTTTGCATCGTGTTTAAAGTTTTTTACAATGTTATAGGCGTAAAAAGCGGTTTTGTAAGAATGTTCCCAAAGCCGTTTTTTGTCTATGGTGTCGTCGCCAAGAATTTTATGCGTGCCATAGGAATACAACAGATTTTTAATTCCTTTTATTCCCACCATTTTTACCGCTTCGGAAATATTATCTACTTTTTTGGAAAGCATATACTGCGCAGAGTTAACAATTTTTAGCAAATCGGCAGTAAGAGCCGGATCCATGGATATTTGTCTTGCGATAACCGGCATATCTGAAGTAGGATCAGCAATAAGTTTTTGAATCATCATGATATTTTCCGGAAACTGCGGAAGACTATTAATGTGTCCTACAATTTGTTTAGAAAGTTCGGAAATATTTTCTACTACGGCCTGATCCAGAGGAATTGATATACTTGCAATTGTTTCTTTTTCTGTTGTTTTAATTGTAAAACAATCATCGTCAAGACCGATTTTTTTAAGCATCAATACAAGAATAACAAGACCAAGACCTGCGCCTTCTGAATCGTCCAAAAGCTGAGACAGGGCATCTTCCAGCGTGTCGTATTGTCTGGAGCGCGCAAGTTTGTCGTGAATACGAAGCTGTTCTGTTTTTGTAGCCGTAACATTATTGCGTACTTCTATATTAATTGTGTCTCTTTTTACTTTTAAACTTATTTTTATATACAAACCTTTTTCTTTTTGCAGCTGAAGATAATGTGCAATATTACCAAGGGTATCTTCCTTGAATTTTCCCATACCTTCTTTGTAATCGCTTGGTTCGTTTATATTTAGTCCGCGTTCGGCAAAATAAACGCGTTTGGTATTTGCTTTTTTTGCATTTATAACAAGTTCCTGAACACAGTAAACGATATAATCTTTTAGCCTGTATTGATCCATTTGTTTTAAGAAAACATCTATAACTTGTTCTATATAAATTTCTATTTCTTTGGGGAGAGTGTATGTTGTAATAGTCAGCGGAAGCCCGGACTGTATGGCTTTTTTTATTTTATTTTCGTCAACGACCAGTTCTGGAGCAGGATTCATTTTATACCACCTCTTCTCTTTTCCTTATCTTGATTATCGACATATTTTTAATGATATCGATATTATATAAGTTAATCAAGGCTTTTTTACTGTGTCATTTTGACACGCTTTTCTGCAAATTTCGACAGTCTGTGTCAAATTGGAGATGATACGGGGGTATTTTATTCAAATTTTACCTTAAAACCCCGATTTTTACCCATAAATTGGAGTTGGCACGCATCTTGCTATGTAATAAGTAAAAGAGAGGGTAATAAAATGAAAAAGAGAAAACAAATGGCGATGGATAATAATCTTGCAGTTTATCTTAAAGAGATTAATCGGGTTCCTTTAATGACTCGCGACGAAGAAGAAAAAACAGCCCATAAAGCGGCTTCCGGAGACCAAAGAGCCAGGGACAAGCTTGTAAGCGCTAACCTGCGTTTTGTGGTTAATGTAGCCAAAAAATATCAGGGGCTTGGGCTGCCGCTGGAAGACCTTATTAGCGAGGGCAATACGGGTCTTGTAAATGCAGTAGACCGCTTTGATGTTAAAAAAGGGTATCATTTTATATCGTATGCTGTTTGGTGGATACGGCAGGCAATTTTAAGCGCTATTAACGAGAAATCGAAAATGATTCGGCTGCCGGCAAATCGTTTTGCCGAGGCATCGAGGTATGAAGTAGTTTCGTTGGATAATTTGGTTTCCAGCGATAAGGAAGCAACCCTGGCAGATTGTTTGCAGGATGATCAATATATATCTCCGGATCAGGCGGCAGAATATAAAATGATGGAAATTGATATAGATAACGCGCTAAACACTCTAAAAAAAGACGAGGCGGAAATACTCCGCTACCATTTTGGTCTGGGGCGAACCCCAATGTCGCTAAAAGAAATTGGAATGCATTACAACCTTAGCAAAGAACGCATTAGGCAGATAGAAGAGAAGGCGCTTTCCAGGCTTCGCAATCTTAAAAGGAATAATAAACTTAAAGCGTATGTAGCGTAGCGGCAGATTCCAAAGAAGTTAAAAAGGGAAAAAACTGTCATAAAACTATTGACAAAATTACCTAAAATAGTCCAAAATAACACAATGAAAGGAAATCCCGCTTTTACGCGTACTCACTATGTGAATTCAAATTCTCTCTCTCTCTCTCTCTCTCTCTCTCTCTCTCTCTTATTATAGAAGAAACTTTGCAATTTACCAATATTTTCTTTTTTCAAGAGACAGATCTGTCCACAGAACAATATACTCTCCATTATTTTGTGAAAATACCTCGATCCGTTCGACTGGCTCGAACCGTAAGTTCGGGCATTTCCGAAGGGTAAGCAAGGAAAAGATTTGTTGGCTGCGGTGTATTCCTGCGGGATACGAATATGCAAATATTCTACCGCCGAAGGCGGTTGGAAATATTAAATACAGGTTATCAGGGGCTTTTTGAACCGAATAACCGTAAATACTTGGGATCAAAAATGGGATTAAAAGTCCTCCGGATGTTATTCGGATTTTTTGGACCAAAAGCAATCTGGATCATTTGGAAGATTCAGAGCAAATTTAAAGGAGTGTAGTAATGAAATCTACCAAGAAAAAAATAAAAATCGCAGGAATGTTATTAGTATCCTTCCTGGCAGTTTTTGCCCTCATTCTGAGCGCTTGTCCCCCTGGTGGTGGTGGTGGTGGCGGCGGCGGCGGTAATCTCAATTTCGCAGGAATATTAAGCATTTCAGCGAGTAATAATCCTATAATAGTTGGTGGTACGCTCACTGCTAATTACGATGGTTCCGAAGAAGATTTCGACTATCAGTGGACTCTTAACGGAACAGATATTCCAGATGCAGATGAAACAACATTTGTAACAGTGTTAGCCGGAGAATATCGTGTAAAAATCAGCAAATCCGGCTATAATACCAAAACCAGCGATGCTGTAACCGTTATTTGGCCGGCTTTACCCGGTATATTAGGTATTGATGGTGATCCGGTTACCTATAACTTGAGTGAAGACGGTGCAGATGACCCCGGTGAAGTAGAACTTTCAGCTAGATATAATGGAAGTGAAGATGAAGATGATTTCACCTATCAGTGGTACAGAGACGGAGCCGCTATTGCCGGTGCAGATGAAAAAACCTATACAACAAGTACCAGAGGAATCTATGAAGTAGGAGCATGGATTGTTGGTAAATACTCAGAAACTAAAAGTTATCCTATAGAAGTTTGGGATAGTGAGCTTGATTTCTTTGCAGGAGAAATGGAAGTGACTGCCGATAAAGGCGCACTTGCCAACTTTACCGAGCTTACAGCAACATATACAGCAGATAATGACGATCCTACAACAGGTGTTACTTATCAATGGTATCGTGATAGCACACCCATACCCGGAGCAACAGGCACTTTTACAATCACAGAAGGTGCGGGATCAATAAAATATTCTCCCTCATTAACAGGTCTCTACATAGTAGCCTTAAAGCATGCAGACCTGAATACTACAGAATTTTATGGTGCGGGTTCATTCTTTTCTATCATCGATCCTTTTGTCGCAGTAAGCGGCTTGAGTTATGAAGCAGAAGTATTTACAGGTGATGATATTATGTTGAACACTGTAGCAGTGAGCAATATACAAGCAAGCTTTAAAACCATTGTATGGAGTGAATTTGATGCAGGATCAACCGGCGCATCTCTCGATAATGTAGGAACTCCTACCAAAATTGAAAACATCGCTAATCCCGGAACAATCAGCATTAGAGCAACCATTACAGACGGCAACGGCAAAAATGCAGACTTTTCACAACTTGTTACATTCACAGTTGCAGAAGCTGAAAGTGAATAAGAACCCGATTTGACTGCTGAATTAGTAGTTTAACAATTAACCCTGATTATTTTAGAGTAATCAGGGTTTTTTAGTGTGCCCGACATGGGCAATAACTTGGCGGTGGAAGTCCGCTACACGCTTGGCAGTAGGAAGTGTTAGCCAAAGGCAAGGGTGTCCATCGTGAGGTGGAATCTGAAGGAAGCTGGAGGCAAAGTCCCGAGCCGACGAACAGAAACCGCATATAAGGCAAAAGCAAGGCGGATGAGTTTCCTAAACAAAACAAAATCCTAAAAGAGCAAAAAAAATCTCTGCTCTTACTGCCCGAACCTTGCAATGTAAATGCGGCGGTTACTGGATCAACTTCGGGCAGTACCTCCGTTCTGCGTTTCGGAGCTACAGCTACCCAGGCTACCGGTACGACAGCATTGGTTTTCGGGTGGTTTGCCCTTGAGTTCTGCTCGCTCGTCGACCGAAGGGAGACCTGTTAGTATTAGGAAATCAAACCAAAGAAAACCGGAAAGTGTTTTTATTATTTACAAGGAGTAAATTTTGAATGAAAAACAACTACTGCAAAAAATACTTAGCGCGATCAATCGTCGTCGTTTTGCTATTTATCTTATTCTCGCTTTCCTCGTCGGCTGCCTGGTCACAGGACTTTTCCTCACTGGACACCGATCTGCAAGAGCTGGAAAACTTGATGAAGGACCTGCGGTTCTTCGTTGGTAAGGTAATTTATTATACTGGCGGGGATACCCCCGCCTTCCAATAAAAGATACGATCAGCAACACGGAAGAGCAACAGAAATTATTGGACAACTTGAAGGAGAGCTTGAGCGAGAGCGAGATATTAATAGACAATTACGAGAGCATAATAACCGAGCAAGAGAAATTACTAAAGGACTTGCAAGCACAACTACAAGCAATGTCAGAAACCTAAAGGATGCAGTCCAACTTATCAGCGAGATACGATCAAAGGTTAAAATTCTGGAAACTTACTACGATAATTGGGATTCCGACAGCGGCACTGATTAGCGGATTAATTGTTTGGGCAGTAAATTAACACTTGCTAAATGACAAGTTTATAAAACAGATCTACTTGTTATCCAGCAAGTTTACAAAGGCATATATGACAATAAAAGCATTTTGGAACAGAGTAAAAAAACTAATTAAGGCACATAAAATAACCCAAAGCCAATTTGCACAATACATTAATATCCCCTTGGGCTCCTTACAAGGCATGATGCACCACAACCGCGAACCCATACTAAGCCTTGCCCTGGACATGGCAAAGACCTTAGGAGTAACAATAGAATATCTTGCTACAGGCAGCGACAAAGAAGTAAAAAACCAACGATTAAAACAACTCGCCGACAAACAAGCCGCTATAAAAATATCAACCCTTGCCACAGAGATTCAAGAAGCCGCAAAGAGAATTAACTCTAAGTCTGTATAGATCTGTTTTTTTAGGAAGGAGCAAGCAACTTTGTACTGGAAAGTTGATTACTCATTTTTTTGTCAAAAGTCAGAAGCGGAATTGCTCCGGTTTTTCGGGCAACAACATCAAGATAACAATCGACAAAAGACAGTTTTGGATGATTGGTATAAATAAAGACAGTTAGTATCAAGACTGGGCATATTGCTCCATAACATGGGCTCCCCACCCATCGCCGGATTCAACTCTAATAGAAGTAGTGTTTTTTTCTGCCATTTCTTTTTGAATAAGCTGCCTTATTTCATCGATTTTATTCGGCATTTGCGGAGCGAGCACCTGAGCATCTTTTGCAGTGAAAGGGATATTAATATTTATGTTCGCCATAATACCGCTAGGAACAGTACGAGACAACTCAAAAGATATCCACCGATTTTCCGGTACTTTTACTGTTTGTGTAATAGTCATATATTAAATATAGCGCAAAAACTCACATTAGACAATAGAAGGTTTTCAAAAAGAAACCGCAAAGAAAATTATTACCGTTATATACTAAGCGCATAGTTCTACCGGGGCGGGATTTGGGTCGACAAAAACATTTTCAGGGGTTCCCCGCTGGAGAGACCTCGCTATTTCCTTTGGAAAAAGCGGGGCTCGTAAGCGGATTCCCCCTGAGTTTTTGGCGGCACAAATCCCACCCCGGCGGCTAAGATTTAGCGAGTAAAGGAAGAAGTATATTAAGGATCATGTCTTTCTTTACACACCACAGGCGAAAGTATCAATATAATTTCCGTACAGATAAATATGGAATTTCTTTTCCATAAACCAGGCTACCACTGTAAAGGCAATGTGTATGAAACTTGCAGATTTGTTAATTCATCATCTTTTACAGGTACTCCTAAATCGCAGGTTAGTTTAAGCGTGCTTGGAGCTTCCCTAAACCTTAATCTTTGCAATTCCGGGAAAACAAAATAAAGATCCCTGTAATAAACAATTATTCCAAAAACAACATTTGTGGTAGAATAAGCGGGAAGCGTTCCCTGATTCCTAAGCCTGCTTCTAATTATCGATGTTTCGTGAACCTGATAATCAAAAGCCAATCTGGGCTGCGGCAGCTCGAACCCATTGGGGTTTACCAAATCTACAGAAATATACAATTCCACCATGTTTTTATTGATACTTTCCACCCTCATATCCTGGAGTGTAAATACAGGAGCCTGCGGCAGCTCTACAACGGGCTCCGGTTCAGGGGGGGGCGGCGGCGATTTACAGGATGTAAAAGAAAGAATAATGTAAATTCCGGCAATAACCAAAAAACCTCTGAGAATAATTGTTTTCATATATATTTATCGGCAAAAATATGGTATAATCTTTAAACAAGGAGATTTATACATGAAAAAACCAATCTTTTTCGCTATTTTATCACTCTGCGCCCTGTTGGGTTTAGCCACTTGCCAGACCCTTATGTCGGCAGTGGACGAGCCGGTAGTATCGTTTCATTCTGCGGAGGTTACAGGCATTACTTTTAACGGAGTGCAATTATTGTGCAAGGTGCAGATAGAAAACCCCAATGCGTTTGATATTCCCTTTCCGGAAATTGGGTGGCAGCTTTTCCTAAATTCAAATTCATTAATAAACGGAACCATTAAAAATAATCAGCGTCTTA
Organism: Treponema sp.; assembly: GCA_031286205.1. GTDB lineage: Bacteria > Spirochaetota > Spirochaetia > Treponematales > Breznakiellaceae > WQXQ01. The sequence goes on along the minus strand of JAITUR010000069.1, from coordinate 16,536 downwards.
AAGCAAAAAATGCAACCATTGTAGAAGTGCCCGTAAGAGTGGATTATCTGGAAGTATTTAATGCTGCTGCCTCGTTAAAGGGACAAAATACGGCAAATTACAAAGCTGCGTTAGCGGTAAAATTCCCCATTCCTGTTATTAGAGACAAAGTATGGAACCTGGAATACGAGGGAAATCTCCCCCTGCCGCAAATGCCAAGATTAAGCGCTCCGTCATTAAGATTCGAAAAAGCCGATTTATCCAGCACCACCATTGTTTTTACCGTAAATGTGCAAAATCCCAATCCCTTTGAATTACCGGCTCCAAAAATTAATTTTGATTTTCAGGTGAACAGAACTTCTGTTGTTAACAGCTCGACATCATCCGACAGCGCGTTAACACCGAATTCCACAACACCTGTTTCCATGCGGTTTACTGTGCGTCAGGCGGATATTGTCCGTGTTCTGGCATCAAATTTATTAACAGCCAGTTCGATTGCCTGTAATTTAAATACTTCGTTCGATTTTGGAATACCTGCTTTTGGCAGTGATGCCGTTAATTTACAAGTTCCGGGAACACTGCCGTTAAGGTAGGAAAAACATGACAAGAGACTGGTGGAAAAATGCTGTTGTGTATCAAATTTATGTCCCCAGTTTTTGCGACTCCAACGGAGATGGAATTGGAGATATAAACGGCATTTATACCAAACTTAACTATATCAAAGAGCTTGGCGCAAATGTAATTTGGCTTTCCCCTGTCAACAAAAGCCCAATGAAAGACAATGGCTATGATGTCAGCAATTACCGCTCCATTAACCCGCAATTTGGAACCATGCCGGAATTCGATCGTATGATAAAAAAAGCGCATAGCTTGGGAATAAAAGTTGTCATGGACTTTGTAGCCAATCATACATCCATAGAACATTCGTGGTTTAAAGAAAGCCGTTCCCAGATTGATAGTCAACTGCGGGATTTCTATATTTGGCGTAAACCAAAAAAAGAAGGCAAAAACCTTGTTCCCCCCAATGATTGGATTGCATGGTTTGGCGGACCGGCATGGACTTATGATGAAAAAACCGGCGAGTATTTTTTACATCTTTTTTCTCCGCATCAGCCGGATCTTAACTGGGAAAATCCCGTAATGCGCGAAGAGATTTATTGCATTATGCGTTTTTGGCTGGGCAGGGGAATAGACGGTTTCCGCCTGGATGTTATAGGTCATATTTCCAAACCTTTAAATTCAAAAGGCGAACTTGTTTTTCCGGACGGCAATGAAAGATTGCTTGTTCCAAACGGCCCCCGTGTTCACGAGTATTTGCAGGAGATGAACCGCGAAGTTTTTTCCAAGTACAATATTGTAACGATAGGCGAGACAGTCGGCGCTACGGTAGAAGATACGGTAAAGTACGCCAATTCAGACGGCACCGAGCTTAGCATGGTAATTGGTTTTGAACATATGGATCTGGACGGCGATTTTAAATGGACAGACAATAAAATTAATTTATTAGATCTTAAATATGTATTCGAGAAATGGCAAATGGGTCTTCATGGCCGTGCATGGAGCGCATTGTACTGGTGTAATCATGATCAACCGCGTATTGTTTCGCGTCTTGGCGATAATTACGAACACCGGGAAAAATCCGCAACCATGCTGGCAACTTGTCTGCACTTTATGCAAGGCACACCATTTATTTATCAGGGCGAAGAACTTGGCATGACAAATGCGCCATTTGCAGATATTAACGATTACCGCGATATAGAAAGCATTAACGCGTATAAAATCTTTGTGGAAGAGTCGAATCATTTTTCAAAAGAAGATATGCTGCGGTTTATGCAGTTAAAAAGCCGCGACAATGCCCGCACTCCCATGCAATGGAACAGCGAATCTTATGCCGGATTTTCCAAAAACGAACCGTGGATTATGGTAAACCCCAATTACACAGAAATTAATGCCGAAGAACAAAGGAACCGTCCGGGATCTGTTTTTAAGTATTATCAAAAATTAATTCAGCTTCGCAAAGAAATGGATATAATAACCTACGGCGATTTTGAATTATTGCTGGCAGAACATTCCGATTTATTTGTTTACACTAGAGGGTATCAAAATAAAAAACTGCTTGTAGTTTGCAATTTTTCCAACGAAGAAAGAACCTTCCTGCTGCCTCCCGGTTTTACCGGCAAAAATATACTAATTGCGAATGATGATACCCACAGAACATACACTACAGAATTAAGTTCGCAAGGTTACAGACCCAAACCCTGTGTAAACTTAAGTCCTTACGGGGCTGTTGTTTACCGAAGATAATAAAAATTTATTAAAATTTAAAAACAATTAATGAAAATCGCCCCATCTTTTACCGATTTCCACATTTGCCCGTAACGGAATACTTAAAGTTATGGCATTCTCCATTTCCGTTTTAATAAGTTTAGAGATCTGCTCAGCTTCGTTTTCCGGACATTCAAAAATTAGTTCGTCGTGTACTTGTAATAAAAGACGGACGGAGCTTTGTTTTGTTAAAAGATTTTTGTCCAAATTAAGCATCGCCGTTTTTACAATGTCTGCCGCCGACCCCTGAATAGGAGTGTTAACCGTAATACGCTCGGCGGCGGATTTTTCCGTTTTATTGGGAGAATTAATCGTGGGAATATAGCGGCGTCTGCCAAAAATTGTGGTAACATAACCGGTTTGTTCTGTTTTATGAATCAGGTCTTCTATATATTTACGGACATCCGAGTATGTTTCAAAATAAGCGGCTATAAAATTATTTGCTTCGGTACGGCTTATATTCAGCTCGTTGGCAAGACGGAATGCGCTCATACCATACATAACGCCAAAATTTATTGTCTTTGCCATACGCCTTTGATCGCCGCTTACTTGTTTTTCATCTACTCCAAAAATAAGAGCAGCAGTTCTTGCATGAACATCCTTTTCTTCTTTAAAAGCGGTAATAAGATTTTTATCCTGCGAAAAATGAGCAAGTATAACCAACTCTATCTGGCTGTAGTCTGCAGAAATTAACAAGCTGCCGGGCTTAGCGACAAATGCTTTGCGGATATGTCTTCCTTCTTCTGTTCGGATGGGAATATTTTGCAAATTGGGTTCTCTGGAAGAAAGCCGCCCGGTAGCGGTTCCGGTTTGTATAAAGTTTGTATGTAACCGTCCATTAGTGTCGGTCATGTCGGCAAGAGTATCGGCATAGTTCGATTTTAATTTTGATAATGTCCGGTGACGCAAAATTAAGGCGGGAATTGGATCTTCGCGGGCAAGTTCTTCCAGTACCTCTACATCGGTGGAGTAACCGGTTTTTATTTTTTTACCGGGAGTTAATTTTCTTTCTACAAAAAGGACTTCTTGTAATTGTTTGGGAGAAGAAAGATTAAACTCGTGTCCCGCAATCTTCCATGTTTCGTTTTGAATATTATTAAGTTCTATATCCAATTCTACACCGAATTCTTCGAGTGTTTTTGGTTCAATTAAGATGCCTTCGTCTTCCATTTCCGCAAGAACAGGAAGCAGCGGCATTTCTATATTTTCTAAAAGTTTGGAGGCTTCTGTTTTTTCTAGCAGAGGTTCCAGATATATTTTTAATCTAAGGCAAAAATCCGCATCTTCTCCAGAATAGCGGGCGGCAGTTTCTAATGGTACAGATGCAAACGAGCTGTTCTTGGAGACAATGTCTTTGTATTGTATTGGGGTGTAATAAAAAAAATATTTAACAAGCGTATCCAGGGTATATTTACCCCGATCCGGATCCACAAGCCATGCGCAAACCATTGTATCTATAATTTTGCATTGCCAGCGTTCTATACCCCAGCTCCGGCTTACCTTGTAATCGAACTTGGCATTGTGTGCGATTATTGTCATTGTACTGTCCGAAAAAAGCGGCGCAAGCTCGGCACGGACTTTGTCAGGCTCGATAAATTCGCTGCCGCTGCCATGCGATGCTACAGGAATATAAAAAGCTTCTTTTGGTTTTATTGCAAGCGAAATACCAACCGGGTTTGAATTCAATGTGTTTAAGGAATCGGTTTCAAAATCCAGAGCAATATATTTTTGAATTTTAGCCTGTTCTAAAACGAATTTTAATTCGTCTGTATTAAAAATTGTTTTGTAAACTCCTTCTCCAAGAAGGGAAGAATCTGCTTTGTAGAAGCTGACGCTTTCGATAGAGCTTGCCATGCTCTGCGAAATATCTATCTTTGCATTTTGATCCAATTTTCTTGCAATCTGTAAACAATTTTCGCGTAAAAGTATTTCCGCCGCCGTACTGCGGTTAAGGTTTTCTACCGATAAATCGTCGATGCCGGCAATAGGAAGCTCTACATCGTTTTTTAGACGAATTAGTTTTTGGGAAAAATACGCGCTTTCTTTTCCTTCCGCAATTTTTTTTCCGACAGAGCCTTCTATGGCGGCAATGTTTTTGTAAATCTCGTCCAAAGAACCGTAACGAGCCATTAATTTTACCGCTGTTTTTTCGCCTATTCCTTTAACGCCCGGAATATTGTCGGAAGTATCGCCAATTAAAGAAAGCAAATCCAGCACTCTGTCCGGAGCAACGCTCCATTCCGCCCTTACTTCTTCTGTGCCAATTATTTCCCAAGCAGCGTCCGCTTTAGCAGATTTAGAAGAATGAAATTCGTATATTCCATTGCCTACAAGCTGCAGTAAATCTTTATCGGAAGAAAGTATGTAACATTGCCGGTTTTCTGCACGGCATTTTTCTGCAAGAGTTGCAATTATATCGTCTGCTTCGAAGCCGTCTATTTTTATACATTTAACACCAAGAGCGGTTAAAAATTCTTCTACCAACGGAACCTGTTCGTGCAGATCGTCCGGAGTTTTTTGCCTGTTCGCTTTATATTCAGGATACATTTTATGGCGAAAAGTGGGAGTGCGTGAATCGAAAATGGCGGCAAGGCGAAGGGGTTTAACATTAGAAATTTTTTTTGGAATATCGTTGTCATTTACTGCCGGAGCGCCGTCATCGATAAGTGAAACAACGGTACGGGCAAAACCAAACAAGGCGGAAGTATTTTTTCCGTTTTTATTCCGTAAAGGTTCTCGTATAAAAGCAAAGTAAGAACGATATATAAGACCATAAGCGTCTATTAAATATAGGGGGGGAGGGCTAAAACTCATGACCTATGGTAGCATATTTTATATAAAATTGATATACTTTAAGCATGAGCGATAACTTTGACGACAAAAAAAACGATGAAAAACCTCAATTTCCATTTGGCGGTGAGGGCGGCCCCAAACTGCCGGATTTAAAGCCTTTTGGCGGATGGAAATTGTTTCTTGTTTATATTGTAATTCTTTTTATAGGAATAAGTTTTTTTCATAATTATGTTTCAAATAAAATGAATCCCGCTGTCGATTTTTCCGAATTTAAGCAGCTTGTAAATTCAGGGGTCATTAAGCGTGTGGAAATGTCAGAGTCTTTTTTTGTTGGTTACACAAATCCTGTAAAACAACAGGGAAATTCTTTAATTACACGGACAAACAATACCGAACTGCACGAAAGAGAACGGGTTTACCGCACTGTTGCAGTATGGGACGACGGCCGTCTTTTGGATTTAATGGACGAAAAAGGAGTTGCGTATAGCGCGGTTTCGCGGGACGGCAATTCTATTATTAATGGAATTATCGGCTGGATACTGCCTATTGTATTTTTTATCTTTTTGTGGCGTTTTCTTTTTAGAAGACTTGGTAATATGGGAGGCGGAATTCTTTCTGTCGGACAAAACCGCGCGGTGATTGTTGCCGAGGGCGATGTTTCCACACGCTTTGGCGATGTTGCCGGAGTGGATGAAGCCAAGGAAGAGCTTGTAGAAGTTGTCGATTTTTTAAAGAGCTCGCAAAAATATAAAGATATTGGCGGCAAGATTCCAAAAGGCGTGCTTCTTGTAGGTCCTCCCGGAACCGGTAAAACTTTGCTTGCCCGCGCAGTTGCAGGAGAAGCAGGGGTTTCGTTTTTTCGCATGAGCGGCGCAGACTTTGTAGAAATGTTTGTCGGTGTTGGCGCAGCCCGTGTACGCGATCTTTTTAAACAGGCAAGAAGTAAAGTTCCTTGTATTATTTTTATTGATGAACTAGACGCTATCGGTAAAAGCCGTATTAATAATATCTCCGGCGGAAACGATGAACGCGAACAAACGCTAAACCAGTTGCTTGTAGAAATGGACGGGTTTGACGGTACCAGCGGACTTATTCTTCTGGCTGCTACAAACCGCCCTGATGTTTTGGATCCAGCTCTTCTTCGTCCGGGGCGTTTTGACAGGCAGGTGCTTGTGGACAAACCCGATCTAAAAGGACGCGAGGCTATTCTGCGAATTCATTCCAAGCCCGTAAAACTTGATCCTGTCGTAGATCTGGAAATTGTTGCCCGTGTTACATCCGGTTTTTCCGGAGCCGACCTTGCAAATATTGTAAACGAAGCCGCGCTTTTGGCGGTTCGTGCAGGCCGTAAATTGGTAACTCAGCGGGATTTTGACGAAGCAATAGAAAAAACCGTTGCCGGTTTGCAGAAAAAGACCCGTGTGCTTAAAGAAGCAGAAAGAAGACTTACCGCTTACCACGAAGCAGGGCACGCCCTTATTGCCGCCTTTACACCTAACGCCGACCCTGTTCAGAAAATTTCGATAATTCCGCGCGGTTATGCGCTTGGTTATACATTGCAGCTTCCGCTCGAAGACAGATACACTATAACAAAATCCGATCTTTTGGGAAGAATAGACATTCTGCTTGGCGGACGCATTGCAGAAGAGATGGTCTCCGGCGAGTACTCCACCGGGGCGGCAAGCGATCTTACCAAGGCAACAGACATTGCCCGCAAGATGATTCTGGATTACGGCATGAGTGACCGTTTCCGCAATGTGGCGCTGACATCGCGGGGTATAAGCATGACAGGGCAGGAAAGACAAGAACCCTCTTTCCAGCGTGAATATGCAGAAAGCACCCAGCAGTATGTAGACGAGGAGATTGCACGCATTATAGAGACAGAATACGCTAAAGCGCAAAAAATTCTGGAAGAACAGCGAGCGGTTCTGGACAATGTTGCTAGTGCGCTTTTGGAAAAAGAAACCCTGGACGAAAGAGAGTTTAAGGCTTTGCTTTCCGGTCGTGTCTATCAGGTGTAGGTTTTACTTCGTAAAATTTACTTCGTAAAGCTGCTTTTTCCTGTATATTGCTGTGTAAGATCTGCAACTACTTTTTGCAAAGAATCGTTAAAATCTTTTACATAGATCATCATATCATTGTTAGATAATGATTCCGGCAGAAAAAATTGATACGGTTCTACATTTAACGCAACCGAAAGTTTTGCAAGTGTTTTTGCAGAAACTCCTTTCTTACAATTTTCGATGTCATTAATAAAGTTGTGAGTAAGTCCGGTGCTAAGAGCCAAGTTTAATTGCGATATATTTTGCAGAGATCTTAATCGTTTAATGTTGCGGCTGATCAGCTTGTAAATATACTGTTCGTTTATTTTATTTCCCATTTCTTAATTGTCAATTTATTCTGCGTTATTTGCAAATAACTGACAGTTGTAATTTACACACTTATAGTTTTTACTTAAAAATAATTGATTTTCACCTAACAATGTGAGTGTATTTGCTTGCAATATAAGAAAAATTTAATTAACACAAAAAAATTATCTGCGAATTTCCGGCGGCATTCCGCCTAATATTAATATTTCCGGACGGTATTCGAAATGCATAGTGTCGTAAAACAACCATTTGCCGCCCCAAATAAAACCGTATTTTTCAAATGCTTTTATAACGGCATCCGGCGGATGATACCTTGATGTATACGGAACATTCCACCAGTCGGGTTTGTGTCGTTGTGTCCATAACCAGTAGGTTTCTCTGCCGCTGTAAGATCTTGGAATAATGTCAATTGCAAGTCCATACGCATGATACGACCGCGTATCTGTTTCTGCAATGTTGCGCCATTGCCATCCTGCCAATTCTGAAATATTGTTTATCCATGTTTGAACCTGCGAATTTGTTTTTGCCGCCGTTAGGATGGTTTCTTCTACCAACGCAAGTTTTTCCATAATCATAAAATGAACAGTTACAGATTTTCCAAGAAACCGCATGGTTTTTACTCTGTCATAAGATTCGCTGCGGTTGCGCGTCCGCCAAAGATTATCAAAAAAATGCGGCGATCTTCTTATTTGAGTTTGATTCCTTGCAGCGGACATACTGCGAAGACGCTCCTGTTCTTCGGCGTTTGGAATTTTCCATTCAGGCAATTCCGCCTGATAACTATAAAAACCATGAGGAGTATAGCTTGATGCACTCGATAAAAGATTTTCCGGCAGCATCTTGCCTCCCGCAAAATAGTACCAGGTTCCCCTTAATAAAACTGCCCAGTCGCCATTGCGAAGTTCCACCCTGTCTATCTGGTACGGATATGCCTCGGCAAGCGCCTTCATTACCTGTTCCGCTCTTGCTGCTTGAGCGGCAGACTGCGTCTGAGAAATTGCCATTCCCTCGCTGCCGGGAGTTACTTCATTGCCTCCCATTGCAAAAAGGTTTCCTGTGTTAATAATAAAAATTATGCCCGCTAAAAGTTTTAACTTGTTCATACTCTTAAAGTATGCCATAATAAATTGATATGGGAAACCTTTTTCGGCATGGTGCTGATATGTATAAAAAAACACTCAATCTTAAAGAAATGCCGCAGACCCCCAACGATCCTAAAGGCGTGTTTTTCGAAAAAAAGACTATAACCCCAAGGACAATACCTGTAAGCAATAATTTCCGGCAAAAAACTTCTTCAGGCGAGGAATCAAAATACCGCAAAGTTGCCAAATTCCTTATTTTAATTGGCAGCGAGCAAGCGGCGGAAATCCTTGCAGAACTTGATCCCGAACAGGTCGATGAAATTTCCAAAGAAATTGCGCTTACTCATGTAATAAAACCGGAAGAAAGAGAAGAAATCTTTGCCGAGTTTACAGAGCTGTTTTCCCGCCCATACCGGTTTCATGGTTCGTCGCGCGGCGGCATAGAGGCAGCCAGGCGTATTCTTTATGCGGCAAAGGGTCCGGACAAAGGCGAAGAAATTCTTAACAAGGCAATCCCAGCTTCCAAAGAAAACCTTTTTGCGTTTTTGGAAGATTTTTCCGCAGATCAACTTTTAATGCTTTTAAAATCGGAGAATGCCCAAACAACAGCGGTAATTCTTTCCAGAATGTCGCCAAAAGTTTCTGCAGAAACTATAAGCAAGCTGCCGGCGGACAAAAAGCCGGAAATTCTAAAACGCATGGCGTATCAAAAAGAAATATCCCCGGAAGTGCTGGAGCAAATATCTGCGGTATTAAAAGAAAAAGTCAGGCACATTGCCGGCAATTCCAACGATATTCAAATAGACGGTATGCAGGCTTTGGCTGCAATTCTTAAACAGGGCGACTTTGCTTTTGGCGACAAAATTATAGAAGAAATAGAAAAGGACGATCCGTTAGTCGGCAAAGATTTAAAAGAAAAACTCTACACCCTGGATGATGTTATTTACACTATTGATCGTCCTATTCAGGATAAGTTAAAATTAATGTCAGATACGGAAATTGCAATTTTATTAAAAGGCAGAGGAAAAGATTTTACCGACAAAATTCTTTCTTGTATGTCTGCCGGCCGTAGAAAATTGATTCGCGAAGAATACGAAATAATGGGCGCAGTTCCAAAAAAAGATTGCGATACTGCAGCCGGCGAATTCCTTTTTTGGTTTAGAGATGCCCGGGAAAAGGGCGATATTATACTTTTAAGCGACGAGGATGTATTTGTATGAACAACGGATTTGTAATTTTAGAAGAAGTCGATTTACCCGAACTTAAAGCTAAAGGTATTTGGGCAAAACACAAAAAAACCGGAGCAGAAGTTTTCCATGTTTTAAATGATGACATCGAAAATCTTTTTTCGTTTACATTTACCACAACTGTAGACGATGATACGGGAGTCCCGCATATATTGGAACATTCGGTTCTTTGCGGCTCTGAGCGTTATCCCTTAAAAGAAGCGTTTATTGTTCTTGCACAGGGGAGCCTGCAAACTTTTTTAAATGCAATGACTTTCCCCGACAAAACCGTGTATCCTGCAAGCTCCATAAATGAACACGACTATTTTAATTTAATGTCTGTTTACGGCAATGCCGTATTCCGTCCTCTTTTGCCTGAATGGACTTTTATGCAGGAAGGGCACAGACTGGAGTTTGCAGATAACGGTAAATTGTCCATTACCGGTGTTGTTTATAACGAAATGAAAGGCGCGTATTCTTCGCTGGATACTTATGCCGGACACTGGTCTATTAAATCGATTATGCCGGACACTCCCTATTCTTTTGAATCCGGCGGCGCTCCCGAACATATTACAGATTTAACATGGGAACAATTTAAGGAGTTTCATCGTACACGATACTCTCCAGCCAACTGCCGGATTTTTTTGGCAGGCAATATTCCCACAGAAAAACAGTTGGACTTTTTAAACGAAGAATTCTTTTCCAAACTGGAGTCCGGTAAAGCGTCCGATCCAATCAAATTAACTAAAAAATGGGACTCGCCCAGAAATTACCATATTCCGTGTCCTGCGGGGAGCGAATGTAAATCTACAGTTTTTCTTTCCTGGCTTTGCAATGATGTTACGGATATGTACGAAAATATCGCTCTTGCGGCACTTACAGAAATTCTTTTAGGGCACGACGGTTCTCCTTTGACACGAACACTGATAGAATCCGGTCTTGGAGAGGATATAACTCCGGTATCCGGTTTGGAAGGCGAAATCCGCGAAACATTATTTGTTGCCGGTCTTAGAGGAGTGGACGGCAGCCCGGAACAAAAAAGCAAAGAAATAGAAAAACTTATTATGGGGCTTTTTCAAAAACTCTATGACGACGGTATTCCCGGCGAAGATATAGAAGCTGCGCTTTTGTCTATGGAATTTTCACAGCGGGAAATACGCCGTTCTGGCGGACCTTTTTCCTTAATCTGGATGCGCCGTTCGCTCAGAACATGGCTGCATGGCTGTAAGCCGTGGGAAAGCCTGCTTTTGGATCCGCTTTTGGCAAAAATAAAAGATAATCTTGCAAAGGATAAAAGATATTTCGAAAATCTTATAAAAAAATACTTTTTGGATAATCAGCATCGGGCTCTTGTTATTATCGAACCCAAAGAAGATTTCCTGCCAAAACAGGAAGAGAAGCTAGCCGCCGATCTTGCTTTAATCGAAAAAAACATGACAGCGGAAGAACGAAAGAGTATTTTAGAAAAAAATAAAATTCTGGAAAAAATTCAAAACGAACCCGACAGCCCGGAAGCGCTTGCATCCATTCCGCACTTGGAACGCAGCGATCTTTCTGCAGATGCGGATATAATTCACCGCCGTCACGAAGATTTAAACGGAGTACCGGCTCTTTACCATGATCTTTACACCAACGGAATTACATACATAGACCTTGCTTTCCCCGTCGATATTTTGTCATTGGAAGATTATTTGTGGCTGCCGTTTTTTACAAGAGCTATTATTTCTACAGGGCTTCCCGGCATGGATTACGGCGAAGTATCCAGCTTGCTTGCCAGAACAGTGGGCGGTTTTATTGCGCTGCTTCATACCGGAACCAGTACAGATAAAAAACACGATAAACCGGATTTGCTGGGAAGAGACTGGATTGTTTTCCGCCTAAAATGTCTGGACGAAAAAATACCGCAATCGCTGGATTTGGCTCTTAGGTTAATAAACGAAGCAGATTTTAAGGATCATCGCCGGTTAAACGATCTTGTATTGGAGATGAAAAACGAGATCGATTCCAGTCTTGCGCCTATGGGTCATATGCATGCGGCAGGCAGGGCAGGAAGGTTTAATTCCCGTCCCAGAATGACAGAAGAAATGTGGAATGGTTTGTCTCAGATCGAGTTTATCCATAAACTGGAGAATATTTCCGCCCCGGAAATTGCCGCAAAATTAAATAACTTGCGCGAAAAAATTCTATGTTCGGGGCTTATTGTTAATATTACGGGAGCTTCTTTTGACAATGCAGGCACGCAAATAGCGCAAAGATTCAGCCGTTTTGGCGCGCCTGTTTCCCGTTCGGCTTCCGGTTTTGCAGACAGCGAAGTAAAAGAGGGCGGACAAAAAGAAGTCTTTGCTTCTCCGTCTTTGCAGGTGGGTTTTGCCGGATATTCGCTGAATGCCGCGCCATTCGATACAAAAGAACAGCTTGCGGAATCTGTATTGGCGCATCAATTTTCTACCGGGGTATTGTGGGAAACTATCCGCATGAAAGGCGGCGCTTATGGCGCAATGGTAAACAGCGACAGTGTAGAAAACTGCGTATCTTTTGCCACCTACCGCGACCCAACCCCCATGCGTTCTCTGGAATCTATTAACGCAATATTAAAAGATAATTCTTACGGCAAATGCGATAACGATTTTCTTGTTAAATCCATAATTGGCTGTTATGCAAAAGAAACCCGCCCGCGCACTGCCGCAGAAAACGGACTAATAGATTTTTACCGTTACCTCTACGGCATAGAAGACAGTTACCGTAAAAGAAAATTGGAAAACCTTGTTTCTTTAACAACCAATGATATTGCAAATGCGTTTGACTCCCTTAGCGCAAGAAAGCCGACAGGGACAGTTATTATTGCCGGCACAAAAATTGCGGAACAGGCGGCAAAGTCGCTGGGCACAGATGTAAAGATTTTACCGGTGTAAAGAAAAAAGCTTGTTAGCCCTGCTGCCTTGCTTTTTTTAAGGTTTCTTTAAAAATTTGGTCTGCGTCCAATTTTTCGTCTACGCCAAATACAGGAATAATACCTTCGCCTTTTTGGCTTCTGAACAACGGACCCGGACGGCCTCCATAAGCCCAACTGCTCTCGTTATTAATAATATGATCCAATAAAGTTACCGCAGATAATGTAAAGAAAATAATAGATGCGTTAATTCTTCTTTCCGGCGGTAAAAGCAAGTCCAGTCTTTTGGAAGCAGGGTTAGGAACCTGAAAATTATAATTTTCCCACGGGTTGTTAATTCCATTGCAGGATGCTTTTGCAGAAGCGCCGCCGGCGCGTATTCCTTGTTCAATACCTATTGCAACCCCTGTAAGAATTTTTCTTATTTTTCTTATTAAACTGTAAATGGGAATAATATCTTTTTTTGTAAATGGCGGCGGCCCAATAGATTCGAACTTGTAGTACGGAAGAAAATAAAGCCGCTTTATCCAGTGAAGCTCGTTTAGAATTTTTTTGGCATAAGCTGACGACCTTGATTCGTTTGAATTTTCCAAAATACGGCAATATTCCGACAAACGCGGAAGATAATCTTTGGAAAAACTGTCTTCTATGTATCGTCTCCAGTTATTTAAAGTTTCGCCAAGTTCATCGCCTACTCTTACAGAATTTCCGTCGGGACCTGTAACAACGCCAAAACTTATATAACGCAGTCCAATAAAAAGATCGTCCAGAATATTCATTAATACGGAAACTTGCTGCAATGGATCTGTAGGCGCAATCAGTTCGTAACCATGTCTCATGCTGTAAACATTTGCAAAATACGGGTAAAGATCCGGAAACTCGTGCAGACTTCTCCAGCCTGCTTGCGGGAAGATAGCTTCCAGTGCGTTACGCCCCTGTTCAAGGGCTTTTTGCTCGATTCTATCGGCTTCTTCTTTTGCCTTGCGTTCTATAGTTTTTGGATCGTTGGGGTCTTCTTTTGCCTGGCCTTCTTCTTCGGAAACTTCATCAGGCTGTTCTTCTGTATCATCTTCGGAGCCTAATTCTTGCTGGAGCGCTTCTACATCGATGCTTTCTATCTGGTTCGGACTTAAATCGGCAGCGTTTAACTGTTCTGTTTCTGCGATATCCATAAGAGCCAAAAAACGCCTGCGTCTTTCTATAAAAAATCTTTCGTAAGGAATAAAACGATCCGAAATAAGCTTCATTAAAAACGGATACATTCCAAAATGAACATTTCGCCTTATATCCATTAATGATGCTATAATATTGCGTATAACAACCTGATATTTATCTTTTGCTTCTATCGGACTTTCTATGTAAAGAATTTTATAAACCAATTTAAACGCGGATTTAACATTTTCTATGCTTAGATCGTCCAAAACAAAAAGGGGTTTATAAATATATTTTAAAACTTCGGAGAAATCGGAAACTTTTATTGCACGCGGATGAGCCTGAAGTTCCGCAATACTTTTTGCTAGATCTTCTATATTCCAACTGCGTATGGTCTCTATAATTTTATAAACAAAAGGAGACGCTCTTTTTAAATGATTATTTCTTCTTTTACTGGTTTTTGGAAAAAGATTTCTTGTAGCATTAACAAGTTTTTCTATTTTGTTGTAATATTCATTCATGCGCTTGGTTACAAAACGAGGATTTACATAATCTACCGGTTCTTTAAAAAAAGAAAATATCGAAGTAACAACCTGCATGGAGCTTTTAATTTCGAACAACATCTGACCCGCATATTGATCCATTTTAATTCTTTCCGCATAACTTAGCTTTACAGGAGTAGAGGGATCATCTCCGGGATACGGCCCTGTATGTTTTGTTTTACTTCTGCTTCTATTTTCGTCGTCGCCTGCAAGATCAATCCTGCGGCCTTGTCTTTTGCCGTCGGCTGTTTCGATAGGGGATCCGCGCTTGCCGGATCTTGTGTTTTTTGCTGCCTGAGCTTCTTCGGCTCGTTCAAAACCTACTTCTCCGCCAAGAAGCTGCATCATTCTTTTTGCTTCGCTTTCGTCTGTAACACCCAGTTTTTCTCGAACTTTGCTTAGTTCTCCCGGCGCATAAATTGCGTTATTCTTCTTTGCCATAGTTATACCCGTAAAACAAGTTTTTCTCCAATTCCCAATAAATTTTTTATTTCTATTTGTTCGCCTTCCGATGTTAATAACATACCATTATAATAACCTATAGGCGCATTATAATCAGCATTTGTAAAGACAAGCTGCATACCGCTTCTGTTTAGCTCTTTTGGCGTAAAGGTTAGGTCGATCATTCCTTCGACATCCTGAATAACCCATACGCCGTCCGGGCCATTGGGCATGGTTATACGCACAGGCGGCAAGGGCGTAAGTTTACCGTCTACCCATAAGGCATTTTCGTTGTTCCTGTTTTGCTCCTTTGTTTGATTTTCGGCAATATGAAAGCCAAATCGCTTGCTTCCTTTCTTATAACCAATTGCGCTGCAAATTACTGCCTGCATACGGTAGGGGAAAAACCCTTTATAATCACAGAAAAACCCCGAAGAATTTTCCTGTTTTAAGCTGATATGCCGCCCCCCCCAAACTATATCTCCGTGCTGGACAGGAGAAAAAGTCTTGTAAGCGTACATTGTGCGCCGTTCGGCTATTCCCAAAGAAACCGCCAGAGGGGTAGTATTTTGATTATTAACATTGTACGCAAGATGAGCTGTAAGCGAAGGTTTGCGGCGGGATGCAGCAATATTAATATCCAGTATTACCGTATTGGCTTCCAGCCAGCTGTGAATACGAAAATAAAAGTTGTAAGAATGGCTATCTATGGATGTATTTGCAAGGCTTTGCGACAAAGTCCAGCCCGTACCCGGTTTGATTTTTCTATATAGATGTTTTTCTCCGCTTTGAGTATCGTAAACCAAAACCTGTGCCATTCTGTATAGTTTAAGATCGCAAAAAAGGGCTTCCAGCATTATATTGTCGTTTCTGGCGCTAAAACTCTGCCATTCTTTAATTCTGGTATTTATTGCCCAGCGGGGAAGCGGCAAGGAAAAGGGTTTACGGATTTCCAAGAGGTCAACCTTGTCAAATGCCCTATCCCAAGTGCCTATAAGAGGGTTTCCGTCTTCTATTGGCGAAGCTCTGGGAGCCTGTATTTCTCTAGTATACATCTTTACTTAAGTTTACTACATTTTCAGCAAATAATCGAATGTTTTATACCATGCATGATCACGACCTAGCGCGCTAATTAGTGCCAAAGCCGATCCGTTTGGTTGGTTTGGATGTTCTATAAGATTGTTCAGGGCTATAATAATATCGTTTACACGCTTGTCGTTCTGCTTTAGATTCCGCATTTTTAGCCCAGCACATAAATTCTTAGGTGTTGGGCTGGACAACTTTATAATGTTTGTATTGTTTCTATGGGAAGCCCGGTTGTTTTTTGGACAAATTCAATCGTAGAGCCTTCTGCTAACAAATTACGAGCAATTTGCTTGGAGCTTTGCTCTATACCTCGCTCCATACCTTCTTCACGCCCTGTGGCTATTCCCTGTTCCAAACCTTCCTCGTAGCGCAAGTCCATCCATTCGTCCATAGTTAAATCTTCTAATATCATATCTACCACCTCTCCTTCGTGGGCTCTTAAAAAATTTGTTAAAATATCGTTCTCTAAACAATATCTTACAGCGGATCTTATCGATTCATCAACACCTTCGGTGTTGGCTCTCTTAAGGAATGGATTAAATGTCCGCTGAAAGCGGACTGCGGGTCAAGTGTAAAGCTATTCGCCTTTAGCTCTTTAATTTTACCTATAAATATGCTGTAGCCTTCAAGGGTTTTGCTTTTTTCCAGCAT
>JAITUR010000115.1 GCA_031286205.1 Treponema sp. | reverse complement strand
CGGAAACGGAAGATTCTGTCCAGTCAAAATTATCCCAATATTCGTTAAACGATTCTTCGCCTTCTTCTGCGGTAATATAGCCAAATTCAACCATGCGTTCTATTACAAATTTTTGCCTGTCTTGCGCCAAAGACGGATTTCTAATTGGATCGAATCGATTAGGACCGGAAAGCAAAACAGCAAGGGCTGCAGATTCTGCAATGCCGACTTCGCGGGAACTTTTCTTAAAAAAATGTTTGCTGGAAGTTTCTACGCCATAAGTGCCAGGACCCATAGGCATATAGTTAAGATAGATTTCCAATATTTCGTTTTTTGTATAACGGCGTTCCAGCTGAAAAGCCCACCATAATTCTTTAACTTTTCTTTTAAGCGATCTTTCGCCGCGATCTGTATAAAGCCAGCCTGCTACCTGCTGTGTAATCGTAGAACCGCCGCCCCTTGGTTTTCCAACCGCATAATAAAAAGCGGCGCGGGCAATGGCACGAATACTAAACCCGCGGTGATTATAAAAATCCGGATCTTCGCGCGAAAGAACGGCGTATATTAAATGCCGGGGGAGTTCGCTTAAAGAGACAAGCTCGCGTTTTTCGTCCGAGGCAAATTCTGTAACAAGAGTGCCGTTAACATCTAAAATTCTTGTTGGAAGAGCGGGAGCCAGCTCTGTAAAATTTTCGTTATTTTTTGTATTTGTGGTAATTGCCAGAGACAATCCAAGTCCTATGCCGACTAACACGATAAAAATAATTGTAAAAACAGCAATAAGCCTGATAAACCATGCGGAAACCCCGCCTCCACCATATCTACTCATAATATAAGCATATTACATTAACTAGAAGGCAGTCAATATGCCGGGATGCGGGATCAAGATGCCGACATACTCCCCCGAAGCTTTTTTATCTCTATTGAAATAAGGACAGAAACAAGGATTAACGAAAAAGCATCGGCTACCGGGGCTGCTGCAACTACCCCCCAAAGACCCCAAAATTTGCCAAAAACCAGAATACAGGGAATAAGTACAATGCACTGTCTAAGCATAGAGAGAAAAATAGATATTCTTGGGCGGCCGGTAACTACAAAAAAGTTGGTTGATACTATCATAAATCCTGAAAAAGGCAAAAGAAGCATCATTGTTCTCATTGCCCTTGGAGCAAATGCCATTAGCGCCGAACTTCCGTTAGGGACAAAAACACGCACTATTTGGGGTGCAAAAATTTGAACCACCGCAAAGCCGGCAACACAAATTAAAGTGGCAGCTCCAATCGCTCCAAGATATGCGCGCAGTACCCGGCGGTAATTTTTTGCTCCGTAATTATAACCCAGTATGGGCTGCGCTCCCTGATTAATTCCAAAGACCGGCATTAGTATTAACATTAAAATAGCGCCTACAATATTCATGCCGGAAAGAGCAATCTCTCCGCCATTTTCAACTCCAAGAGCGACGGCTCCATACCATTCCGTGCTTTTATTGTTTAAAAATTGAACCACAGAAATTAATAATTGTAGAATAGCCTGAGCGGAGCCAAAAGCTAAAATATTAAAAACAATATCACCCTTTGGTTTAAATTTAAATGGATTCAATCTTACTACAGCCTTCTTGCTCATGCTAAAATAAATAATATAAACAAACGAAACAAATTGCGAAATAACTGTAGCCCATGCAGCACCTTTAACACCCCATTTAAAAACAAAAATAAAAAGGGGGTCTAATGCGATATTTAAAACTGCTCCAATAATCATGCCTATCATTGTTATTTTTGGAAAACCCTGCGCTCTTGTACAATGCGAAAGTCCAAAACCTGTCATAAAGAAAACACTTCCGTATAAAATTATACGGAAATAATCCTTTCCGTATTCAAGCGCATCACTCCCTTTTGCTGCACCCATTCCCGATAAAATCGGATCTATAAAAATAAGACTAAGTATCACAATCACAATGGAAAAACCAAGCAGCAAAAAGAAACCGTGATTCAAAACATTTTCCGCCTCTTCCCGCTTGCCTTGCCCAAGGCGCATGGAGATCATATTTGCAGCCCCTATTCCAAACAACATTGCAAAAGCCATGCCAATAGTCATAAGCGGCAGAACCAAAGAAAGTCCGCCAAGCGCAATTTCACTTACACCCTGTCCTACAAAGATTCGATCCACTACATTGTAAAGTGCATTAACCAGCATTCCGGTTATTGCGGGAATGGAAAATCTTAAAAGCAGTTTGCCGATAGGGTCTGTTCCAATACGGTCTGCCGCATCTTTTTTTTCATTCAAAGTCGCTTCGCTCATTATTTTATCCTTATTATAAATGTACGCAGTTTTCGCGCTGCCCATTGAACAATTAACAAGCGCAAAGAATCATGGGTGTTTAATTCTGCATCGACTACTGTTTCACAGATTATTGAATTTATAATATGCTGGTCGTCTTTTTTGGATTCGTCCGGAAATTCCAAAATCCAGCGCGAAAGCATATCTCCGTTATTTTCTTTTATATAAACTCTGACAGCATCCTGAAAAATATCTGCATGTCCGGCTATTGCTTCCAGTTTATCTTTTGCCGATTTTTTCTTTCCTGCCAGCGATGTGTTAAAGTATTCAACGGCGGATTCCGCCTCGTCCATAATAAGTGTATGAAGCAGGGAATTGTTCTCTTTATAACGAACCAAAAGTTTGTAATAAAACCGCTGCACGCCTAATATTGATGCGATAGATAAAATTACTTCTTCTCTTAAATATGGCGGCGGATCGACACCTCTAAGCATATCCAGTAAAATAGAAATTGAATACGGGCAATGATAATATCCAAGAGCTTCCGCACCCATTATTTTAAGTCTTGGATTTTGTGATTCTAAAATGATTTTTTCAATTTCCGGGCGAAACTCTTCGTCATTCATTTTTGAAAGCGCAATAATTGCTTCTCCTGCAAGCATATAGTCGTTAGAAACCGAAAGCTCCCGCAAAAGCGGAATAGCGTTTTTGACTCTATTGTTGCCAAGAACACGCGCAGAAATATACGCTGTTGTGTATTGATTATTTATTACATCTTCCATTAACGCTTTAATTGCCTTATCGCTTAGTTTTCCCAGTTTTTCCAACGCCCTGATTGCCTCTACTCTTGTTAGAAATTTAGGCGAACGAGCTCTTTCCAGAATACCGTCAATGGCAAGATGGGAAGATGTATCATGCAGCGCGCCAAGCAAGGCTTCTTCTTCGTGCGAATCTTCGGCTTTGTCTAATTTATCCAAAAGGCTGATTGCGCGAAGATCTTTAAAAGAAAAGATAACATCCAATGCGTCCTTTAACGGGAGCGAGCCCAATGACTTCATTTTATTCTGCATGGCAAGAGCGGCAATAGCCAAAGCAAACAGAATAATAAAAAGCACCTTAAAGGAAAAGAAAGGAGAAACTCCAAGCAGCATTAATAAATCAAGGAGAAGCCCGGAAAGAAAAGACCCCGCCGCTCCTGCCGCGCCAAATACAAAGAAGTAAAGAATACCAAGGTCTAAAACTTTATCCTGCGGAATTAACGCCAAAAAATATGTCTGAGCAATTCCTTCCGCTCCAAGGAAACCGAAATTCAACATAAAGAATAAAAACACCATAAAAAGAATCGTGCCCGCTATATTATCTATAAAAGATAATGGGAAAAAAATAACGGGTATTAAGCTTACAAGCCCAAGAATTAGACAAACAAGAAAGAGCGGTTTTGCGCCCAATCTATCTACAAGAAATTTAATACTTAAGCCTGCAATTAAATAACCAAGACCGCCAAAAACAGAATACAGGGATATTAAACCGTCATTATGCTCAAAAACTTCGCGGGCATAGACAACGGCAAATGTTCGCGTAACGCCGGATACCATTACCACTAAAAACAGGATAAACATAAAATGTTTAAGCGAATCTTGCGAGAACGCATCCTTAAATATCGATACAAGATTCATTTCCTGCCTGTCTTTTTCGATTGGAGGTTCGGGAACTTTTCTTATAGCTTTGCCGCTAAGAACGCCTGTTATAACACCTATGATCAATAAAATAGAAAAAATAAAAACCGGCGGCTCCATGCCCAGTATCATAGCGATAACAAAACTGCCTGCCATTCCTATGGAACTTCCTATAATCTGTATTTGTGTCATAAAACTGCCCCTGTCAGGGCCGGCAGCTAAATTGCTTAACACGGGATTATTGCCTATCATTCCTATTCCGCGAAATCCATGAAAGAGAAACACACCAAGTAAAATTAACGCAAGCGCTGTTTTTCTTTGTCCGGCATAGTCAAAAAACGGAGCCGCTACAGCAAAGAGCATACACAAAGATCTTAATATCCATGTAACACTAAAAACCCCTATTATAGAAAAACGCTTTGCAAGAATTTTTCCCAAAGGAAGCAGGAAGAGCGAAATATAAAACGCAGAGCTTAAAAATCCAATGTAGGTGGGGGTTGCGCCCAATCTTAGGGCAAAAAGGGTAATGATGACCCCGACAAGCAGGTTCCACGAGACAGAGTTAAGGACATTAAAATAGGTGTAAACTTCTCTAGCCTTGCGAAGTTTGTACGGAGATAAAGTCATTGTATAATAATATCAACATAGATTTATTTATTCAATTGTATATTGACAGTATACCTATAAAAGCGTAAAAACAAGTATGATAAAAGAAGCAATTATACAGGCGGCGAACAGGCAGAATTTGTCTTACGAAACCGCCGAAGCCGTAATGAACGAAATCATGGAAGGTAAAGCCAGCGAAATTCAAATGGCGGCATACCTTGCCGCGATGTCGGTTAAGGGCGAAACAATCGACGAAATTACAGCATCCGCCGCGGGTATGCGCAAACATTGCGTCCGTATCCTCCACAATATGGATGTGCTGGAAATAGTCGGCACCGGCGGCGACAGTTCAAACTCGTTTAATATTTCTACAACATCGGCTATTGTTATTTCCGCCGCCGGCATTCCCGTAGCAAAACACGGCAACAGGGCATCGTCTTCTAGAACCGGATCTGCAGATGTTCTGGAAGCGCTTGGCGTAAAAATTACAATTCCGCCGGAGCAAAGTCTGCATATACTTAAAACCATAAATATTTGTTTTTTATTTGCTCAAAATTATCATTTATCCATGAAGTATGTTGCGCCCGTACGCCGCGAGCTTGGTATTCGCACAATTTTTAATATACTTGGACCCCTTGTAAATCCGGCAGGCGCAAACATGGAGCTTTTAGGAGTGTATGAGCCGGAATTAATCGAACCTATGGCAAAAGTTCTTTGCAATCTTGGCGTAAAAAAAGGCATGGTTGTACACGGACACGACGGGCTGGATGAAATTTCTTTAAGCGCGCCCACTACCGTCTGCGAACTGCGCGACGGTTTTATAAAAACTTATGACATAACACCCGAAGAATTTGGCTTTACACGCAGTAAAAAAGAAGATCTGCTTGGCGGCACACCGGCGGAAAATGCAGAGATAACAAAAAGTATTCTTTCCGGCGAAAAAGGTCCAAAACGGGATGCGGTATTGCTAAACTCCGCCGCCGCAATTTATATTGCGCGTAACGAAGTCAGTATTAAAGACGCAGTCGCCATTGCCGCAGAAGCAATAGATTCCGGCAAGGCAAAAACACAGTTGGACCAATTTATTGCTTTATCGCAGCGGCAGGATATATGAAAAATCCGCCAAAGATACTTGGAAAAATTGCAGAAAGCACTCTTGTTCGTATTGCAAAAGCAAAAGAAGTTTTACCGCCGGAGCAGCTTCGCGCGCAGGTTTTATCCCTTTCTTCCAAAACTGATCGGCAGTCCAATACCCCTTCTTTTGCACAAGCGCTCTCTGCGTCCGGTCTTTCTTTTATCTGCGAAGTAAAAAAAGCTTCCCCCTCCAAGGGAATAATATCGCAGGATTTCCCCTACATGGAGATTGCAAAAGATTACGAACAGGGCGGAGCCTCGGCAATTTCTGTTCTTACAGAGCCTGAGTTTTTTCTGGGAAGTGATCAATATTTACGCGAAATTTCTGCGGCAGTATCGATCCCAACTTTACGAAAAGATTTTATAATCGATGAATACCAAATTTACGAAGCAAAAATATGGGGAGCAAAAGCCGTGCTTTTAATTTGCGCACTTTTAGAGCCGCAGGTTATTTCTTCATATATCAAAATTGCAAAAGAGCTGGAGCTTGACTG
>JAITUR010000123.1 GCA_031286205.1 Treponema sp. | reverse complement strand
CTCGGTGTGGACTTCCAGTCCTATTACTGTTTCCCAATTCATAAGACAATTCCCTTTGGTTTTATGGTATGATGTTTTGTACAACCTTGATAAACTTGCGCTACTTCTATCAGCTTGGCTTCCGAAAATGTTTTACCAACAAGCTGAAGACCGATTGGTAATCCCTGATTATCAAACCCACAGGGAAGCGAAACGGCAGGGAGTCCTGCCAGATTAACCGGCACATTAAAAATACCGCCTGTGTAAATCTTTAACGGATCTGCTTCGCCCAATTTAAACGCGGTTGTGGGCGCAACAGGAGAAAGTATTATATCGTATTTTTTAAATAGATTGATATATGCATCTTTAATAAGAGTGCGCGCCTGCATTGCTTTTTTGTAATAAGCATCGTAATTTTCCGAAGCAAGAACAAACGATCCAAGCATAAGCCTTCTTTTTACTTCCATGCCAAAACCTTCTGCACGGGAAAGACGATAAACTTCGGAAAGGGTTTTTGCATCCGTACTCCGATGGCCATATTTAAGACCATCAAACCGGGAAAGATTCGAAGAACCTTCGGCACAGGCAATGGTGTAGTATGCAGGAACCGCATAATCCATTAACGGCATTTCGAATTCTTCTATGACAGCGCCTGCCGCCTCGAACTCTTTTGCCGCGGCAAGAATAGCGGTTTTTATATCTTCTTCGACAATTTTCAAATAATTGCACGGCAAGCCAATCTTTACACCATTTATCTTGCTGCGAGCTTCGCCGGTAAATTCAAACGGTTTTTCCAGAATACAGGTTCCGTCAAAATTATCTTTTCCGGAAATGATCGACAATAGCGCGGCGCTTTCGTCGATATTGCCTGTCATTGGACCAATCTGGTCAAGGGAAGAAGCGCAGGCTATTAGTCCGTGGCGCGACACTGCGCCGTAAGTGGGCTTAATGCCGGTAATGCCGCAGAATGAACATGGCTGCCGAATACTGCCGCCTGTATCAGAACCTAAAGTTAAAGGCACTAACCCTGCGGCTACAGCCGCGGCGCTTCCGCCGGAAGAACCGCCCGTAGTCCGCGAAACATCCCAAGGGTTAACAACAACGCCAAACACGCCTGTTTCGCTGGAACTCCCCATAGCAAATTCGTCCATATTAAGTTTGCCAATAAGGATCACTCCTGCCTGTTCCAGCCTTTCTGCCGCCGTAGCATTAAACACGGGTTTATAACCCCGAAGCATTTTCGAGGCACAAGTAGTTTCTATCCCAAATGTGGAAATATTATCTTTTAAGGCTATTGGCACTCCGGCAAGCGGAGAAAGCGGGCTGCCGTTGCTGCCTTTGCCGCTGTCAATGAGCGCCTGCACCTCTTTGGCACGGGCAAGAGCCTGTTCCTTTAACACGGCGGTAAAGGCATTTAGCTGTTTGCCGGTTTTTTCTATTTTTTCTATATAAGCGGCGGTAACCTCGGCAACACCGTATTTTCCGGCTTTTATGGCGGCGGACAACTCCAATGCGGTTAAATCGAACATTTTACCCCCTTATTCCACCGTCTTTGGCGCGATAATAAATTCATCGTTCCTGACCGGAGCATTTTTAAGGATTAATTCACGGTTAAACGAAGACCGCACTTCATCGTTCCTAAAAACATTAAAATTATCGAGCGGGGTATAGCACTCCGGCACACCATTTGTATCCAATTCGCCCAGTTTTGCCATGCAGTCCAGGATTGGCGGAAGATTTTTTGCCAGACGGCTTTTGTCGTCCGCCGAAAGGGTAAGGCAGGACAGGTCTTCCAGATAGGTAAAAAGTTTATCATCTATTTGCATATTATAATAATATCAAATTTATGGTAAAATAAAAAAGGGGGAAGTATGGAAAATAATATAAGTATCCCGGGACTGGACTACGAAAAAGGCCTTAAACAGGTAGACGGCAAAAAGGATGATTATTTAAAAATAATAAGAGCATATATGACAGGCACAAAAAACAAGCTTGCTGTTTTGGAAAATACAAGCAAAGAGAATCTTAGGTCGTATGAAATAACTGTTCATAGTGTTAAAGGTTCCAGCCTGCTAATTTACGCACAAAACATTGGCAGTCAGGCGGCGGCTCTAGAAAAAGCGGCTGTTGCCGGCGATTTAGACTTTATTAATCAGCATAATCCGGGATTTCTTAAAGATTTACGAGAGCTTCTTCATAACATGGGAAATGTGCTTAACAAAATTGATGCACAAAAAATAAAGTTAAAAAAAGACAAACCGGACATAGAAATACTAAAAAAACTTGCAGCCGCCTGTGATATATACGATATGCGCGAAGTTGAGGCAGCCATGGCAGAAATAACCGCATACGAATACACTTCCGACGACGGTCTTACAGATTGGCTTAAACACAACGCAGAAGATATGAACTACGAAGCAATGGCAAACAAATTAAAGTCTTTTATATAAAACTTTTTATATTAAGGACAATGTTTTTTTACACAATCCAGCAGCACAGAAGCTACAATAGGTTTTTGGATAACTTCGGCAGCACCTGTTCCCCTTGCCTTGGATAATACTGCTTCATCCTCATGGCCTGTAAGGAAGACTACGGGAATATCCTTCCACTGCGAATTTTCCTTTAATTTATCGTAAGCTTCGAACCCTGTCATTTCCGGCATTTCAATATCCAAAAGAATTAGATCCGGCTGTTTCTTTTCCAAAACAATAAACATCTTTAATGCAGACGGTATTGTCAGTACCTTGTACGCTTTTTCCAGAGCTAAAGCCGCCATAGTTAAATTTGTGTCATTGTCGTCTACTACAAATACCAGTTTGTCCATATTACCTCTCCTTATATTTTTGCTTTCTTCAGAAGATAATTTCTCTGTTTTATTTTTACTCTTTTTTTTCATTTTCTTCAAGAGCTTTAACATATCTTTTAAAAAATACGGAGCCGAAGCTTTTATAGAATCGAAATCATTGTTTTTTCCGTCCTGCTCCAGTTTAGATGCCAGTTTAGAAAGAGCCGTTTCTCCGATATTTGCAAGCGAGCTTTTAATACCATGAATAGATATTGTAAACTTCCGCATGGAATCTTCGTTTTTTAGAGTATCGCCCTTTAATAAATCGTCCAGCAATTCCGTATTTTTAGACGCATCTCTAATAAAAGATTCTATTAGTAAGGCATTCGCTTGTAAATTACTGTTTTCGTTTATTTCTTCTGCATTATATTGTTTGCGGGCAGCTTCTATAACTTCCGGCGGCTGTTTATCGCGTACATATTCATTTAATACAGCATTTAACTGCCGGATATCTATTGGTTTGGAAATAAAATTATCAAAACCGTTTTTAAGGAACATGTCCGCCTGGCCGGAAACAGCGTTTGCCGTAAGCGCTACTATCGGATAATTATAGCCAAAATCGCGCAGGCATTTTACAGTTTCTATTCCGTCCATCTCCGGCATCATATGATCCATAAAGACAATATCATATACTTTACCTTCTTTTATTTTTTCTATTGCGATTTTCCCGCTCATTACAGTTTCTATCTGTAATCTATAAAGCTTCATAAGCCCTTCCGCAATAAGCAAGTTTGTTTCTACATCGTCGACAACCAGAATATTTCCATAAGGCATTGGGTCGCGTACAATCTGAGACCTTTTCCTGCATTCAAGTTTATTTAAACGGAATTGCCTTAAACTTTCTGCCGCATCTTTGCCAAGTATTTCTGAATTAACTGTCATTTGCGGAAACTCTATGGTAAATTCCGAACCTTGTCCCGGTTCACTTTCTACCTTAATATCTCCGCCCATAAGTTTTACAAGGTTAAGGGTTATGGATAAACCAAGCCCTGTACCTTCGATAGTGCTGTCAATTTTCTGATGAAAACGGGAATATTCAACAAATAATCTTTCCAACTGCTCCTGAGTCATTCCATGACCGGTATCTTTAACACTTACAACAAACATTATTCCTTCTTCTTTCAGCGGCATAAAAGATATAGAAAGCGTAACCTTGCCGGCATCTGTATATTTAAATGCGTTAGAAAGCAGATTATTTAGTATTTGCTTTATTCTAAGTTCGTCGCCAATTAATAATGCGGGGATATTTTCATCGACAATTAATTCGAATTCTATCGGTTTACTGTCTATACGCATCATATTTAACTGAATAGCATCGTTTATGAATCTTGCGACATTATACTGTGCCGGCACTATGTCCAGCTTACCTGCTTCTATTTTAGAGAAATCCAATATGTCATTAATAATGCCAAGCAATAAATCGCAAGAATCGTAAATTTTCCCCAAACCATTTTCTACTTCGCCGGACAATTGATCGCTTTGTAAAAGGATTTCCGTAATGCCTAAAATAGCATTCATTGGCGTTCGTATTTCGTGGCTCATGTTTGCAAGGAAAGTGGATTTAGCTTTATTGGCTGCATCCGAATCTGCTTTCTGCTTCATTATATGTTCCATCTTGCTTACATTTATACGCAGAAGATCTACCGACATATTTATTAAAGATTCGCGTCCGGGAAATTGGCGTAGCGGAGCATCGTGTTCGCCATCGACAATTCTGGAAATACATTCAAGTATTTCGTCTTTAGACACAACATGATATTCAAGTATATCGTTCATTGCACTTGCTACATTGGCATAAGCGCCTTTGTACTGAGATTCGTTTAGTCTTACCGTAGTATCGCCGTCAACCTTAAAGGCATATCCAAGATCGTCCAGATCTTTTACAAACATATTAATAACACTAACAACATGCGAAAATCTTCTGGATAACATACCGGTTTCGTCCTGCGACTCTATATTAATTTTTACATCCAGGTTGCCGTCCACAACATTATCCGCTATTTCTACCAATTTAACTATTGGTTTGGAAATCATTTTTGCAATAAACAATGCTAAAAACAATGATATACCCGCCGAAACAAATGCTATAGCAACCAATAACCACAGCATATTTAAAGAAAAAGCGTTGGAAGATGCCTGAGTATTGCGCATTGCAATTTCCGCAGATACAAGTATTTCGTCCAGCATTTCTACAAATGGATTTATAATTGCAATTCCTCTGTAAAGTTCGGCCTGTGTTTCCGCTCTGGACAATTCGTTCTTTTTCATTTCCTCGTTAAAAGGCACTAAATGATTGTCTCTAAAAATATGCGCGCCGGAGATCATATAATCTATAGCGTCAATTTGATTATTTTTAGATTCTATTTCTAAAAGTTTATCTTTATGCAGGCTTACTTTAACTGTTTCTAAATCTTTTATAAACTTTTCTATAGCATAATTTGATAACCCCAGCCTTTCGTTTAACGCTCTTTCTTCGCCTGCAAAAACTGTCATAAAAATAAAATCCCGCCGCACAGACATTAATTGATACTTTGCATCGGCATAATAACGAAACCGATCGTGGGGGTTATTTATCATGTAAGAAAAAGAAGCTCTTGTATTTATTAAAGAAACTATACCTGTTAACGCTACTGCGGCGGTTAGTACAAAAACAACCATAAATGACAGTATCAGCTTTTTTTTAATTTTGATATGTTTAAAATTTTCTATCAATTTATTTATCATGCTATTGTTAATACCTGTAAGTAATGGCTTTTAACTCATTCATCCAATCGAAATGATCAAAAACACCTGTCTCGCTGCCCCACCCTTCTATAACCCTAGACAGATTTGTCATATTTACGGCACTGTCAAGCAAATCTGTCGGTACATGATGCGCCTCAAGGTAATATGTATCGGGGGTTGGTTCTCCTGCAAACTTCATTGCAAGAAGCCTCATGTTTGTAATTCCAATTAACTTTGGATCCACTGCCGCTGTAGAAATCCATATCTTTGGATTAGCAAGCATATAACCAATGTCATTATCAGAAATATCAATCGACATAATTACAATATCTGTTCTGTCTGCTTCCAGCAATGCATCAAGGCAGCCTTTTGCAAGCTCGTCATAGCAGCCCCAAATAGCATCCACAGAGCCGACAGGAATTTTTGGCAAAAGATTTGCAAGAGCTTTCCTTGATCCGTCTCGCGGATTTGAATGATCCGCAGGGGCAACAAGACCTATTTCCATGAATTTTCCATCCGCTGCATATTTATCGTATACTGTTTTGCGAATATCCAGCGGAACTATGCCGGGTCCCATCCATGTGCGTATTACCCTGACAGGGCGCCTGGAAGCAGGAAAATAATTTAATATTGCATCCAGCGAAAGCTCTGCAAGTTTTATATCTTCCTGCGCAGTGTGGGT
This sequence comes from Treponema sp., assembly GCA_031286205.1. Classification (GTDB taxonomy): domain Bacteria; phylum Spirochaetota; class Spirochaetia; order Treponematales; family Breznakiellaceae; genus WQXQ01. The sequence continues at coordinate 2,256 of JAITUR010000123.1, read as the reverse complement.
AACCCCTGTAAGAATTTCATTATTTATATTTCCGTCTTTAAATGGGATTGAATCGAATGTTACTACTTTTATTCCTTTTTCTATTGCGGGCAGCAATGCGTCGTATGTATATGTTCCTCCATGCGAAAGAATTATTCCGTCATAATCGGACTCGATTACCTGTGCAATATATTTCCGGCATAATTCATTGTCGCTATCGGTAATAAAAACATCAACCTCGAATCCAAGCGCTATTCCTTCTATTATGCAGCCGGAAATAAATAATCTTGTATGATCAGAGTTAGATAAATTACGAATAACAGCTACCCTGACTTTCCCGTCTTTCATTTGTTCCGGCATAACACGCCTTAGAACATCTTCCACCCTGGAACCTGCAGAGGAATAATCCGAAACGCCGGGTGTGTCCGAGCTCTTTGGCCTAATGCAACCGGTAAATAATACGAAAATCAATAAAATAAAAAATGTTTTTTTCATAACAATCGCTTTTTAAGTTAATTTTTTCTTTTTTATATGCCTTGCAATTTTTTTTCGTAAAAGATCCTTTTGGAACGGTTTTACAATAAAATCGCTGGCACCAAGTGAGTGTGCAGCTGATATGTGATCTATTGAACCCATAGCAGTTAAAATAATAATGGGGGTTTTTCTATGTTCTTCGAAACTTCTAATAATGGGGATAAGTTCGAATCCTGTTCTTTCAGGCATTTTATAATCCAGCAAAAAAAGTTCCGGGGTAACCTTCTCCAAAAATTCTTCTACTTTCGTTGGATTTATCATTCCATATACTTTATAATTGTTGCCTAATGCGGCAAAAACGGATTTAATAGCCATGGAAGAATCATCTACAACAAGAATTTGCAGTTTTCGGCTATGTTCTTCGAGTTCTAATCTGTCTAAATGTGTAATTAATGTCTGGGAAAAAGACGAGGTGATATCAAGCGGGCGGACATTTTCATCCATAAAATAAAAATCCGATTTAGTTTCTACTATTTCTGCGTTAATAATTTTTTTGTAAAGCCAGGCAAAAGGCTCTATAATACTCTTTGCAACATCCGCCGAAAGATCCAGGTTGTTTTTCATTACTGCGCTGATTGCATCGCTAAGAATAACCGGCCATTTTTTACAGCCCATTTCTTCGAGCAGTTCCCTGATTTCCTGGACAGCCCTTAAACTTTCGTTGTCGATGCTTTTTGCGGATAATGCTTCCAAAGCATTTATGGCTCTGGGTCCTTCTACTTTAAATCGATATAAAAGATCAATGTAATCCCCAACGGTTAGGTATAGGTTTTTTTGAGCAACTCTTCGAATATCCAGAATACTTAACCTTAAAACAGCAGTCAGGTCAAAGCCTCTGTTTTGCTTATCCGCCATAATACAATTAAACAATAATTAAAACTACCCTGTCAAGGGCTTTAAGTTTCTATTCCATGCACCCTGTTTCTGCCGTCTTCTTTTGCCTTGTACAATGCTTTGTCCGCCCGGGAAATGAAGTCTTCTAGCGGGCTGTCCCGTTCAGGTATTTTGGTATTTACGCCAATACTGATTGTTACTTTTGATTTTGAGCCGTTTGAATGGGAAATTTCCGTATTTTCGACAGTACAACGAATATCCTCGGCAATATTCATCGCCCCGGTAAGTTCTGTGTGGGGCAAAAGGGCTGTAAATTCTTCGCCGCCCCACCGCGAAGCAAAATCGGTCGGGCGCTTAAGCAACTGCGTTATAATCTTTGCAACCACTTGCAATGCGACATCCCCCTGCTGATGCCCATAGGTATCGTTATAATTTTTAAACCTGTCTACATCCATTACCAAAAGACTAAGAGGCATTTTTTCCCGCCGTGCTGCATCCCATTCCTTGTTTAACCGGTTATCAAAGTTGCGCCTGTTGGGCAGGTTTGTTAATTGATCCATCATACTTAACTGCTCGATTGTACGAAGCTGGTTAAGCATTTTCATCTGATTTTGAACTCTAAGCTTTACAATAGCCGGGAAAAACGGTTTTGGTATATAATCCGAAGCCCCCAAAGACAGTCCCTTTTCCTCGTCGTCTGGATTGCTAAGATCCGTGATATAAATAACAGGAATTTCTTGCGTTGCTTCAGACTTTTTTAACGCATCAATTACCGCAAAACCGTCCATATTACCGGGCATGATTATATCAAGTAAAATTATATCGGGTAAATGCTTTTCTGCCGCCAAAATGGCATCTAATCCGTTTTTTACCGCATAAACTGTATAATCCGGGCTAAGGATATGTGTA
>JAITUR010000086.1 GCA_031286205.1 Treponema sp. | reverse complement strand
GAAACCCATGTTACACCGGGTTATAAGATTGGTTTTCTGGAGCAGGAACCGCAGTTGGAAGCGGGCAAAACCGTAAGGGAAATTGTTTCGGAAGGCGCTGCCGAGCTTGTCGCCCTGCTTGCGGAGTTCGACAAGGTAAGCGAAGCATTCGGCGATCCCGATGCCGACTACGACAAACTTGGAGCTAAACAGGCGGAGCTTCAGGAAAAAATAGAAGCAGCCGACGGCTGGAATTTGGACAGCCGACTGGAACTGGCAATGGAAGCGCTTCGCTGTCCTCCCAGCGATGAAGTAATAGATCACCTTTCCGGAGGCGAAAGACGGCGCGTTGCCCTTTGCCGACTTCTTTTGCAAAAGCCCGATATTTTACTTTTGGACGAACCTACTAACCACCTGGATGCGGAAACCGTAGCATGGCTGGAGCGCCATCTGCAAAATTATGCGGGAACCATTATTGCGGTAACTCACGACCGTTACTTTTTGGATAATGTCGCAGGCTGGATACTGGAACTTGATCGCGGCGAAGGCATCCCCTGGAAAGGCAACTATACCGGCTGGCTGGAGCAAAAAGAAGAACGCATGGCGCAGGAAGAAAAAGGCGAAAGCGATAGACGGAAAACTTTACAGCGGGAGCTCGAATGGATACGAATGAGCCCCAAAGGCCGCCATGCAAAAAGCAAGGCACGAATAACTCATTACGAAAAACTTTTTCAGGACGATGAAAGAGAAAAATCCAAAGGGCAGGTGCAGGGCAATAAAATTACCATTCCTGCAGGACCCCACCTTGGCAAACTTGTTATAGAGGCAAATAGTCTTAGTAAATCTTTTGGGAGCAGATTATTGTTCGATAACATGAACTTTACAATTCCTCCGGGAGCCTGTGTTGGAATTATCGGACCAAATGGCGCAGGTAAAACAACTTTGTTTAAATTAATAACAGGTATAGAAAAACCGGATTCAGGGGAACTGCGCCTTGGAGAAACGGTAAAATTAGGTTATGCGGATCAAATGCGCGAAACCCTCGATGCAAATAAAACCGTATGGGAGCAGCTTTCCGACGGACAGGATTTAATTAAACTGGGTTCCGGGCAGGGAGCGCGCGAAGTAAATTCCCGCGCTTATTGTTCGTGGTATAATTTTTCCGGCGCGGATCAATCCAAAAAAGTGGGTGTGTTGTCGGGAGGAGAGCGCAATCGTTTAAATCTTGCAATGATGTTAAAAGAAGGCGCAAATGTGCTGTTACTCGACGAGCCCACAAACGATCTTGATGTTAATACATTACGCGGGCTGGAAGATGCGCTGGATGTTTTTGCAGGTGTCAGCCTTGTAATAAGCCACGATCGCTGGTTTTTAGATCGTGTTGTTACGCACATACTTGCCTTTGAAGACGGCGAAATTGTCTGGTATGATGGAAATTGGTCGGAGTACGCTGAATGGAGACGCGAAAAGCTGGGTTCTGCAGCGGACAGTCCGCATAGATATGTTTATAGAAAATTAGAACGATAAGAGAGCTATATTATGCACAATACAAGAAAAATTAATAATGATGTATATTGGGTAGGCGCAAACGATAAACGGTTATCGTTGTTTGAAAGCGCATATCCCATTCCTAACGGGGTATCGTATAATTCGTACCTTGTTATGGACGAAAAAACAATCCTGCTGGATTGTGTAGACAAATCTGTAAGCGGAGTGTTTTTCGAAAACCTAAATTTTCTTTTAAAAGAAAAAAAGCTGGATTACATTGTAATAAACCACATGGAGCCGGATCATAGCGCAACCCTTAGCGAGCTTGTATTGCGTTTTCCGAATGTAAAAATTATAGGTAACGCAAAAACATTCTCCATGATAAATCAGTTTTTTAATTTTGACGCAGATAAACACGCGGTTGTTGTAAAAGAAGGCGACGAAATTTCTACAGGGAAGCATAAATTTGTTTTTTATACTGCGGCAATGGTTCACTGGCCGGAAGTTATGGTTGCTTACGATACAACCGACAAATATCTTTATTCTGCAGATGCTTTTGGAACATTCGGAACCCTTAACGGAAATATATTTGCAGACGAAGTCGATTTTGAACGCGATTTTTTGGATGAAGCCAGAAGATACTACACCAATATTGTAGGAAAATACGGAATACAGGTTCAGACACTTCTTAAAAAAGCCGCAAGCCTGGAAATTTCCGCTATTCTTCCTCTTCATGGACCAATTTGGCGAAAGAATTTAAGCAGCTATATCGATAAGTATCAAAAATGGGGCACTTATACTCCCGAAGAAGACGGAGTATTAATTGCGTATGCTTCTATATACGGAAATACAGAAAATGCCGCAAATATACTGGCGGTAAAACTTGCGGAAGCGGGCATTAAAAAAATTGCCATGTACGATGTTTCTGTTACACATCCGTCGTTTATTCTTTCGCAGGCGTTTAAATTTAGCCATATTGTTTTTGCAAGCGCAACCTATAATTCAAAAATATTTTCCAGCATGGAAACTCTCCTGCATGATATTGCCGCTCATAATCTTCAAAACAGAACAATTGCTATTATGGAAAACGGCTCTTGGGCTGCATTGTCGGGCAGGCAGATAAAAGATATTTTATTGCCGCTTAAAAATACGGTTTTTTTGGAAAATATTGTTTCGATAAAATCTAGTGTTAAACAAAATAATCTGGAAGAAATAGAAAATTTAGCAAATGCAATAGTTAATTCTATTGGCGCGGAAAGTAAAATTACCGGCGAAGCAGCCGGCAAACCTGCCGGTAAAACAAACGATAACAATATAGATCCAAGCGCATTTTATAAAATAACATACGGGCTTTTTGTTTTAACCTCGGAGGACAACGGAAAACACGGCGGATGTATAATTAATACAGTTATGCAAATTACCGACCAGCCCAAACAAATTGTTGTTGCTGTAAACAAAGCAAATTTTACCCACGACTTAATAATTAAGTCAAAAAAGTTTAATGTTTCTGCGCTTACGACAGATTCCGGCTTTAATGTTATAGAAAGGTTTGGATTCCAGAGCAGCCGTAATGTTAATAAATTCGACGGCTTCGAAGATGCCTGCAAAAAGAGCGAAAATGGATTGTATTATATTACCCGCGATGTAAACGCATTTTTATCGGCAGAGGTAATTTCCACAACCGACTATGGTACGCATACGCTTTTTGCGGCAAAAGTATCAGAGGCTGTAGTTTTATCGAATGCTGTTTCGCTTTCGTATCAATATTATTTGGACAATATTAAGCCAAAACCCGTGGTTAAAGCGCCGCCGGACGGCAAAAAAGTTTATGTCTGCAAAATCTGCGGGTATATAGAAACAGGCTACGATGAATTGCCGGACGATTATCTTTGCCCGTTGTGTAAACATCCAAAGTCAGATATGGAATTGCAATCTTAGACAAGATATTTTCGCATTGTTTCCAGTATTTTATCTATATCCAGCGGTTTCCCAAGATGAGCGTCCATTCCCGCCGCAAGACATTTTTCTATATCATCTTTAAAGACATTTGCTGTCATTGCGATTATTGGCAATTTGGAATTGTTTATATCAGGCAGGGCGCGGATGCGGCGTGTGGCTTCAAGTCCGTCCATTTTTGGCATTTGCACATCCATAAAAATAATATCGTATTTATTGGGGGCTGCCTTTACCGCTTCCAGGGCTTCGTTGCCGTTTTCGGCGCAATCAATTTGAATCCCGGTATCTTTTAAAAGAGCCAATAATATTTCTCTGTTAATTTCTATATCTTCGGCAAGCAGCATTTTCTTGTCCGTAAATTCTCCAGCTATATACTTTTGTTCCCCATTGACAGATGTACTAAGACATTCGTTTATACAATCAATAACCATAGAAGGCGAAAGCGGTTTTAATAAATGTTTGTCTACACCTGCGTTACCTGCATCATCTTTAATTTGTTCCCAATCCATTGCAGTAATCATAATAATTACCGACTTCCTGCTGTTAATGCGGTTTTTTATTTTCTTTGAAAGTTCAATTCCATTCATGCCCGGCATACGCCAATCAATAAAATATATATCATATTCGCCGTGTTCTTCTATCATGCGGCAGGCTTCATCGCCGTCGAATGCTGTATCGCATTTTATATTAAGATTATCGAATATATCGCGGAACTGAATATGGACTTCCGCAACATCATCTACAACAAGGATTCTTACATTATTCCAATTTACATCTTCAGAAAGAAGCGAATAAAGATTTTTTGTACCGCGTTTTGTTTTAATGGTAAAAATAAAGCGTGCCCCCTTGCCAAGCTCGGATTCTACCCAAATCTTGCCGCCCATAAGCTCTACTATATTTTTTGATATAGCAAGCCCCAGTCCTGTACCGCCGTATTCGCGGCTAATTCCGCTTTCCGCCTGCTCAAACATATCAAACAGCTTTTTTTGCTGTTCCAGGGCTATGCCTCTTCCGCTGTCTTGAACCTCGATACATAATTCACATTCATCGTCCTTTTCGCAGATTAAAGAAGCGCAAAACAGTATTTCTCCGTCTATGGGTGTAAATTTTATGGCATTGGCAAGTAAATTGGTTACTACCTGCGCTAATCTTTGATCGTCCCCTATAAGAAAATCCGGTATATTGCTGTCTATATTCGTAGAAAGCCGCTGTTTTTTTTCGTCCACACGGAAATTAACAACAGATACTACCCTTTGAATAACTTTTTCAAAATTAAATTCTACAGGTGTAAGCTCCAGTTTATTTGCTTCGATCTTTGCAATATCAAGTACATCGTTTATAACACCAAGCAGGTGGTTCGATGCACCTTCTATTTTATTTAAGGCATGATTTTTTTCCTCGATATTGTTTGATTTCTTTCCTATGGCTGTCATACCTATTATCGCATTCATGGGGGTGCGCATTTCGTGGCTCATTGTAGAAAGGAAATTGCTTTTTGCCTTGCTTGCGGCATTGGCTTGTTCCAGTGCCGCCGAAAGTGTTTTTTCCATCTGCATTTTTTCGGTTATGTCCCGCGACATTCCTACAATGCCTACTATGGCTTCGTCCTGCATTATTGGAGCTTTAATTGTTTCGAAGTAACGCGCTTCTCCGTTGCCGGAAGGCAGCCAATCGTCATACATAACTATCTTGTCGCCGTTTAATATTTTATGATCCGCCCATTGCATTTTTTTCGATACATTATTCGGAAAGCCCACGCCGCTATCGTCTTTTCCTACAATGTTGTTTATATCAAGATTTAAAAATTTTCTGCCGGTGGTATTAATCAGTGTATATTTTAATTCCAAATCTTTGCAAAAAATAGGTTCTGGAATGGAATCTATAATTGTCTGAAGAGTAGTTTTTTGCAGCATAAGTTCAGAGGAAGTTTTCTGTATTTTCTGAAACATATTATTGCGGATTATAGCGTTAACAAAAAATAAGGAGCAGGAGCGAAGAATACTAATTTCGTCTTCCGAAAAATCGCGGTATTTGCTGTAATCGTCTATACAACAAATTCCCCAAAAACGGTCTTCCACAAATACCGGTATGGCTAACAACGATTTAAGTCCAAAAGGACGGACAAAATCCTGATCTTCCGGCGACAGGGCATGCAGTGGTCCTTTAATATATTCGCCGCGCAATAATCTGTTTTCCCAATCAGGCGTGGAACTATACGAAAAGCTTTGGGAAACATCGGCAATGTTTGCGCTTGGTACTTTATCGTTAAACCAGATATGCTTAAGAACGGCATAAAGCTCTCCGTCGATTGTTTCGTTATGCCAAATTTCTACGCAGTCCACATCCACGCCGTGGCCTACAATTTTCATACCTTCCAAAAGAGATTTGTTAAAATCGTCGCTGGCTTTAGGTGTAAGCAAGACACCTGCGGCGCGGTTTACGGCATTCAGAATATTATCATGTTTTTTAAGCGCTTCGTTGGCTTCTTTTATTTCTGTTACATTCCTTATAGCGCCGGATATGCGGATAGGAAACCCTTCACTGTCTCTAAGGGTTGTTCCAAATCCGTCAAAATATAAATATTCGCCATTCTTGTGCCGCAGACGGTATTCTATACTATAAGGGGTTTTTCCGCTCCTATCCCTAAAATGGTTGTTAAAAGCGTCAACGGCTTTTTCTGCATCTTCGGGATGAATACATTTAAAGAAAGATTCTATTGTATTAGGAAAATCATTTTCGCTGGTAAAACCAAGTATATTGCGAAACTCCTCCGACCATATCCATTTGCCCGAATTTGGCGGATTTTCCATATCCGGAGATATAACTTCCATTTCCCAAAGCGCAATATCCATAGATTCAATAACAAGCTGGTATTTCATTCTTTCGTATTCGACAGTTTTATTGGCAATAAAAGATTTCTCCAGCGCTTCCTGAAGAATATCGGTTTGCTGAGCAATAATCCTTCTTTTTTTGACAATAGTAAAAAGCAAAATTGCTATTATAATAAGAACCAGTAAAATTAAAACAGCAAATATAATTACAATGACAAAACGAACCCGCTCGATTATTCTTGAATAGTCATATACTTTGCTTAACCAGTCTTTTTTAATAATCTCCATCCGTGTATAAGGCATGGCTTTGCCAATAATGGAACATAGGATTTCTTCGTTTTTGTTAAATCCAAAAAGAGAACTGGTAACTGCCGAAAAAACAAAATTGGTTTTAAATCCCGATTTTTCGCGGTAATTTAATTGATAAAGAAGAATATATTCGGATGTAAAAACAAGATCTATTTCTCCTCTTCCAAGCGCGTCCAGAGCTTCGTCCTGAAAATCGTATAAAACAATATTATTGCTGCCCGGAAACCAACGCCTGTACATATTTTCGTAATAAGTGTCTCTTACAATGCCTATAGATGTTTGAGCAATTTGAGGTATATCAAGAAACGGATAATCCGCCCTGGATATAAACGCAAAGGGCGAAGAAAAATAAGGAGTTGCAGTCCATATAAAATATTCCTCGCGTTCTTTCGTATACAATAATTCTGAAACAATAGCTGCTTCCCCTGTTCTTAGCATTTCCTGTAATTCAGACCATGTTGCGTTTTTATCGTTTATAATTTTAAATTCAATACTGGTTAAACTGCTTATTTCCGCCAATATGTCCGGCGCTATTCCCTGAAATGTTTTTTCTTTTTCGTTATAGAAGGAGATGGGATAACTGTCAGATTCAAGTACCACAGGAACTTTTATCTTGTTTGTGATATGATTATCTACATATTCTTTTTCTTCGCCGGAAAAGGATTGATATATGATATGTCTTTTGTATTCATAATCGCCTTCCTTGTACAATTTATAAATTTTGCTAATTCCCCCTGCGGCAATATATTTATCCAAAATTGATATTACCGGTTCCAGATCGGTATTCGCGGAAGCCAGTCCAACAGGAATAAACGCAAACGGTAATAAATTATAAATGCAGGTAAAATCGGTGTTATCGTAATCGTATGCCATTCTTGTCGAAATACCGATAATCGCGTCTACCTCGCCCCTTTTAAGCATACCGGCTTCTGCCGCTGTATTTGGAATTGGGATTATTTCGAATTTTAAATAAGGATAAGCCGTTGCAATTAAATTTGCGATAGCGCTGTCATGCAAAATGCCTATTTTTAAGCCGTTTAGATCGTCCGGTACTTCGATTTTTCGGCTGCCGTAGGTTATAACCGCAAGCGAGCGCTGAATTATAGGACTAGATATAGATATATTTTTTTTCAGTTGTTCGGGATTAATAACAAACTCGTATGTAAAATCGACTGCTTCGTTATTATTAAACTTTAGGGTAAACGGGATTTCGAAAATATCCGACAATAGATTGCAGAACTTGGGCGAAAACCCCGCATGAGTGCCATCGGGCAGTATAAACCCTTCGGTCGAGAGCATTTGCCATAACGAAAACCCCTGCCGCCGCTCTTTTAACGCCTCTATTGCGGCTATTTCTTCGTTAGTTATGCCCGGTATTTCACGGTAGGACGAGATTGCGGTAATGTCAAAGGTCTGCCCGGATTTGTTCGTACAGCCTGTCATTCCTATTAAAATGATACTGCTCATTATGCCCGCAAGAGCCAGTAGTACAGTTAATCGTTTTTTAACCACAGTATATTGTACTATAATACATGTAATTTGGTAAGGTATTTTGGGTGTTTTTTAGATATTTATTAGTTATAATTTATTATGTCGTTAAACTGGAAAGAAATAGACCTAATTCTGCACGAACTTGATCTTGAGGGCGCTCAAATTCAGGGGGTTGTTCAAAGTGCTTTTGATGTAATGGTTTTACGCCTGCATAAAAAAGGCAAAACAATAAACCTGTTAATTTCCATAGGTTCCGGCGAGTGCCGTTTACATGAAACCTTTAAGCCGTTTCCAAAAAGCGATAAACCTTTAAGATTTGCCCAATTTATAAATTCCAGAATTGTAAATGGATACATTATTAAAGCAAAACAAATAAGCGATAACCGTATTGTAGAAATCATTGTAAAACGAGGCGAATTTATTTACAACCTGTATCTAAGATTATGGTCGAATGCCGCAAATTTTATTGTGACTGATACAGAGGGCGGTATATTGGATGCAATGCGCCGTCAGCCAAAACGCGGCGAAATTACAGGAGGTTTTTATTCTCCCGATGATTATTTAGAAGAAACTCAAAAAACAGACAAACCAAAGCGCGAATATTTTTTACGGGATATTCCGGGCGAAGAATCGTTTAATAAGAAAATAGATAATTATTATGCCGAACAGGGCGGATCCCTTTCTCTGGAAACATTAAAAGAACAGGTAAAGCGTATTTTCGAGGGCAGTATAGATAAAATAAGCGCAGCCCTGGACAGATTACGCGAAAAAGCCGGCTTGTTTGATGATGCGGAAAAGTTAAAAAATTACGGAGATTTAATTTTATCCAATATAGCGTTTATAAAACCCGGCGACAAATTTTTGGAAACAGAATTGGACGGCAGGAAAATAAGTATCGACTTAAGAATGGAGCAGGAAGGTATTGCAATTCCGCCTGCAAAAATTGCGGCAATGTATTATGACCAGTACAGAAAAGCAAAAAACGGGCAAGACGCGTTGTACAGAGAAATTGCGGCAGGAGAAAAGGAGCTAAAAGAAGTAACCGAAAAACTGGAAAAGCTGCTTGCGGAAGAAAACCCTCTTGTTTTGGCAAAATTAATTTCCAGAGGAAATACAGCAAAACCTCCTGTATCAATATTAAAAAAAGAAAAAAACCGTCCGGGACTGACATTTATTCGCGGAGACTGGCAGATAATTGTTGGCAGGGATGCTTCTGAAAATGACGAGCTTTTACGCCGCTTCGTAAGGGGCAATGACCTCTGGCTTCATGCGCGCGATTATCATGGCTCCTATGTGTTTATAAAGCAGAGGGCGGGGAAAACAGTCCCCCTGGATATTCTGCTTGATGCCGGGAATTTGGCTATTTTCTATTCAAAAGGCAGGAATAACGCCAAAGGAGACCTCTTTTATACTCAGGTAAAGTATCTGCGCCGTGCAAAAGACGCTCCAAAGGGGCTTGTAATCCCAACCCAGGAGAAAAATCTGCATGTTAAATTGGACGAAGAACGGTTAAGAGCGCTGGAAAAGGCTCGTATTTAATTATTTTGTATTTTCCCTTGAATCTGGAGCTTGCAGGAATTAAACTTAATATATATGGATATAAAACTTGCCAAGAGACGGCGGATACGAAGCCCGGTAGCAGCGGGAATGTATTATCCGGAAGACAGAAAAGAAATGCTTGAATATATCCAATCCTTTGGTCTGGAAGAGGGCAGGGGTGGATATGCCAGAGCTATCATTGCTCCTCACGGCGCTTGGGCATATTCTGGGGAACTTGTGGCAAGTACATTTTCCGCCGCTATGGGCAGGAGCGACAGTATAAAAAGGGTTGTAATCCTTGGACCCATTCACGATAAACGCGAAAAAGGGCTGTTTTTATCGAATTCCCACTATTTTAATACTCCATTGGGGAATATTCCCGTTGATCAGGAAACAACCGAAGAACTTTTGTTTATCAGCAATCATTTTGAAATAAATGATATACCCCATCTGGGGGAACATTCTATCGAGATACTTCTTCCTTTTGTAAAATATTGCTTTCCTCATGCTTCAATTGTTCCTATTTTAATGGGTCAGCCCGGAGCAGGTTATATATACGATCTTTCTCAGGCTTTTAAGACCGTCTTTAGTCATTCACTTG
>JAITUR010000028.1 GCA_031286205.1 Treponema sp. | reverse complement strand
GGATTTCCAAATATTTCCAGGGTGCGGAAGGCACTTCGATTATGAACGGCATAATGGAAGGATACCGCAAAAATCCGCCAAAGACCCTTGGTGGAATACCGGTAACTAAAACAAGGGATATAAAAAATGGCGCGGAAGGATTGCCCCCCAGCGATGTTTTGCAGTTTTTCCTGGAAGACGGCACGGTTGTAAGCGCCCGCCCCAGCGGCACTGAGCCAAAAATCAAATTTTATGCTTCTTGCTGCGCTTCTTCCAAAGCCGAGGCTGACAGTAAGCTTGATGCTATCAAAAAAGATATAAAAGCGGTTATTGGAGAATAATCTCTAACCCCCTAGCATTATTTACTCACAATATGATATAATTTTCTTATGAAAAAGCGAGTTTTAACACTGGTGTTTTTCGCCGCTTTATGTTTTCTCCTGCTTTCATGCGGTTCTATAGAAAGATTAGCCATGAACGCAGTGTCGGATATGCTTACCGGCGAGGGCAGTTCCAGTGTCTTTACCGGCGACTCTGACCCCCAGCTTGTAGCGGATGCCATTCCTTTTGCCATAAAAATGTACGAATCTTTGCTTGACGCAAACCCGAATCACCAGGGATTAATGTTTACTACAGGTATGATGTTTATAATGTACGCGAATGCTTTTGTCCAGGGACCCGCAGAAATGCTTCCGGTAGAGGACTGGAAAAAAAGGGACCACGAAATGACACGGGCAAAAAATTTGTATCTGCGTGGATACGCAATACTGAACAATGCCCTGGAAGCAAGGTACCCGGGTTTTTATCAGGTTTCGAACGAAAATTTGCCAGGTATGCTGAATCGATTTAAAAAAGACGATGTCGGGTTATTATATTGGATTGTCGCCGGCGGAATGGCGGCTTATTCTGTCGATATATTTGATTTTTATTTAAGCAGCAATATTCCAAAATGGACAGCCATGATTAAAAAGGCATACGAGCTGGATCCGGATTTTGATGTCGCGGCTTTGGACGAATTTCTTATTATTTTTTACGCGTCTTTGCCGGAGTTACTGGGCGGAGATAAAGAACGCGCAAAGTTTCATTTTTTACAGGCGCAGGAAAAAACAAACGGACAATCCTCCGGCGCATATGTTTCTTACGCACAGGCGGTATTTGTTCCCGCGCAAGATTACGAATCTTACAAAGATTATTTGGAAAAAGCTTTAGAGATAGATGTAGATGCAAACCCTTCTACACGATTAGTAAATATTATTAATCAAAGAAAAGCACAGTGGCTGCTTGATAACGCTTATAATTATTTTTCTTTCCTTCCTATTCCGGATGGTTATTAAAATTATTTAGGAGATGTAAATGAAAAAGAGATCTATGTTGATTATTGTTTTAATTCTTTTTACAGCGGGTTTGGTTTTTGCGCAGCGCGGCGGCAGGGCTCAGGATACTATAGAAGTACGGCTTGGCTCTCCTTTGCCCAGAAACTCTGATTGGGGCAGAACGCTGGATCGTATTGCCGGCGAATGGGGAAGAGTAACAAATGGCGAAGTGCGTCTGCGTGTTATTCATGACGGTCTGGAAGGCGGCGATACTAAAATGCTTTCTTCCCTTAATTCCAACAATATTCAGGCTGCCCTTTTAACTTCTACCGGCTTATCGGAAATTTGTCCGCCTGTTATGACTGTAAGCGCTCCTTTTTTAATTAGAAACAACGAAGAGTTCGATGTAGTTCTTAGAGATGTATTGCCTGTTCTGGAAGAACAAATGAGCAGAAGCAATTTTGTTGTAATTGCCTGGTCTAAAGCCGGCTGGGTTTATATATTTTCCAGAGAGCCGGTGTTTACACCGGACGATTTACGCCGTCAAAAAATGGGAACAGCCCCCGAATTAAAAGATGTAAACACGGCGTTTAGAACAATGGGTTTTAATCTGGTAGAAGTAGATATGATAGATCTTGGAAATAAAATGTCGAGTAACGAAATTAACGCTATCTATCTTATGCCGGAAGCAATTTCTCCTTTGGGGCTGCACAGGCATTTAAGAAATTATCTTGATATGCCGATAGCTCCTTTTATCGGCGCAATTGTAATGAACCGTGTTACCTGGAACAATATTAGTACACGGAATCAACAGGAATTAATAAGGGTTACACAGCGAATCGCATCGGAGTTTGATGCTCAGATGTTAAGAACCACTGTAAATGCCGTTGCATCAATGCAGAGGGACGGGCTTACCGTAAACAGACCATCGCCCCAACAGCAGGAATTATGGCGTTCAGACATGAACAGGGCTACTCCTTTACTGCTTGGGTCAACTTACGATCGTAATCTTTATAATCGAATTAACCGCTTGCTGGAAAATTACAGGAACAGGTAATAAATGTTAAAAAAGTTTAAATTAATCTGGCTGGAAAAAATAATTTGCTTTGGCTCTCTGTCTCTTCTTGCCTTATTGCCTATAATAGAGTTAATTTTACGGCAGTTTAATTTAACAATAACAGATACTAAATCTATTTTGATTCACTTTTTTATGGTGGCAAGTTTATTTGCCGCTATGCTTACTTCTAATATAGGGGAGCATATATCAATTACCGCCATCCAGTTTATTAAAAATGACAATATAAAAAGAAAAATAACTTTTGTCTGTATGCTGATATCTGTTTTTCTTCTTACAGTATTTGCATGGAACAGCGTCTCCTTTATTAAATTCGGGCTTATGGGGAAAATTATAGGTTTTATTCCCGATCGTATTTTTGCTGTTGCCATGCCTCTTGGTTTTACGGTAATTGCCGCGCATTTTGTATTAAAATACCAAACTGCCCGCGAAAGAATATTGGCGGTTATTGCAATTCTTCTTGGATGCATTACAGCTTTGCCGGCAATAGCAAAAGTTATTTGGGGTTTTGATCCTCCCGAACCTTTCTACTCTTGGGTAAATATTCTTTATGATATGGCATATCATATTCGTGTTCCGGCAATTATTTTTATGATAATAGCCGCATTTTGCGGAATGCCTATTTTTCTTGCCATTGGCGGCATTGCTTTAGTAATGCTTCAGGCGGCGGGATTAGAGCCGGATGCGGCACCTCTTCAGGTTTTTTCCGCTTTAACAGATATGAATATTATTGCCATTCCGCTTTTTACACTAACAGGGTTTTTTCTTTCGGAAAGTAAAGCGGGGGAAAGGCTTGTTCGTGTGTTTAAGGCATTTTTTGGATGGCTGCCCGGCGGCATGATTATTGCCACCGTTATTATTTGTACATTTTTTACTTCGTTTACCGGAGCCAGCGGCGTAGCAATTTTGGCGCTTGGCGGAATATTGTATAAAATATTAAGCGATAATAAATATCCAGAAAAATTTTCCATTGGGCTTCTTACTTCTGCGGGCGGCGTTGGGCTTTTATTTCCTCCCAGTCTTCCAATAATTCTTGTGGCATCTACAAGTAATACAATATTGCACTTTATGAATATACCAATTAAGTACAATATTATAGATTATTTTATTGCCGGAATTATTCCGGGCCTGCTTTTATTAATAGGAATGATTGTTACGGGAGCAATTATTTCTTCCAAAACAAAGATTGCTACAGAGCCCTTCGAAGGAAAAAAAGCGCTGGGTGCGTTTAAAGAATCGTTTTTCGAAATACTTTTACCGGTAGTTATTATAGTCGGATATTTTTCCGGACGGCTTACTTTGGTGGAAGCAAGCGCAGTATCTGTAATTTATGTAGTAATAGCAGAAGTTTTTATTAAAAAAGATATAAACATTAAAGATATTCCCAAGGTTTTTAGCAAAGCTGTTCCAATTATTGGCGGTGTACTTGCCATATTGGCAATGGCAAAAGCCCTCTCTTATGCCTTTGTCGACTCCGGCGTGCCGGAAACATTTACAGCATGGATGCAGGCTGCTGTCCAATCCAAATATTTCTTTCTGTTATTGTTAAATCTTGCGTTAATTGTACTGGGATGTATTATGGATATATTCAGCGCCCTTTTGGTATTCCTTCCGTTAATTGTTCCATTGGGTCATGCATATGGAATTGATCCAGTACACCTTGGCATTATTTTTATCGTTAACCTGGAAGCCGGTTTCCTTACTCCGCCTGTGGGAATGAATCTTTTTCTTGCAAGTTATCGTTTCGAAAAACCGTTTATGAAGATATGCGGTTATGTCATACCATTCCTTGTTGTAAGGCTTGTTATAATGATGCTGGTAACTTATATACCATTTTTAACAACATTTTTAGTCAACTTATTTAAGTAGTGTTTGTCTGTTTTGGCAACCTTGTCTTCTTTCGGAAGCCTTGTCTTCCTTCGGAAGCCAGTAAAGTTTCCCGATTTTCCACTTAAAGCCGCCGTTTGCGGGTTTCCAAAACATATTGGCAACCGCGGCTGCGCGGAATGTTATTTTTGGCGGCTCCGGTAAAGCAATATCGGTTTTAGAGGGCAGTAAACAACAGCCAATTACAGGCAATAATTTTGCACCGGGTACGGCATCAATCTTTGGGCCGAATATAAAAAGCGGTTTTTCTCCTCCGGAAAAAAAAACTGAATTGATACCTGCGGCAGCGAATTTATTATTACCCATTGCTTTTCTTATTTCTTTGGCGCGCTGCTTTAATTCTTCGGCGGCAAGAGGGCGCTCTAAAACCGCAATAGGGGCTGCCAGAGGAAAATCGTAAGCGCCGGCAGGGATATTATTATACAAATTTTCACAATATTTTCTTAAAATAAGCCTTGTCTCCTGATGCGGAACAAGAACAAGAAATGTAAAAACCGTGTTTTTTTTTGTTTCCAAAATTGCCGCCTTGTGGTATTATAGATATAGTATATGATATTAAAACGGTATATAACTAGTACGATAAACGGCATAAAATATCGCTTATTTTTTGGGAGGTCGCCATGAAGTATAAAACCAAAGTATTGGTTGACAGATTTACAGAACTTCTTTCGTCATGGAAAGGGGTAGAGTGTATTACAATAAACGAAGCCGCTTTTCAGGATACTCTAGACCCTTATTTTGCCCTTATATTGGATATTTTTTGTTCCGGTTCCATTCCGGCGCAGGAAGAACGATGCCGTTTTTATGGCGATGATGTAGCGGCTTTCGAAAGTACCGGAGAAAAAGATCGTTTTTTAATTGGCGATATCCCTGTACGAATGGAATATAAAAAAACCAAAAAAATCGACGAACTTTTAAATATAGCCTGCGACAAACATGAATCTATATGGCTTATTAAAGATTCGGGAACCTACGGTTTCTACCGCCTTGCAAATTGCGAAATTATTTTTTCCCGTTCCAACTGGATAAATAATATAAGAGAACGCTTGAATCAAATTGATAATAAATTTTGGGAAGAAATGCGAAACACAGCCCAGTCTAAAATGGAGCATTTTTTATCGGATTTGGGTGCGGCTTGTTTCCAGGGCGACAAGTTTCATTATTTAATTGCCTCTGCCGGTTTTATTAAGACCGCCTGTCTTACTCTTTTTTGCATTAACAAAAAGTTCGAACCTTCGCACCGCGCTTATTTTAAGCAGGTATGCGAACTGCCTGTTTTACCGGAATCGTTTTCCGGAGAGTTTCATGCTTTTCTGGAAAATACAACATCGGGCGAAATGGATTCCAGGTTTTATGTCGCAAAACTAATTGCGCAGAAGATCGTATTGTTATAATGAAAAAACAGTATTTAATATTTTTAATTTTACCGATCCTGTTTTTGTTTTCTTGCAACAGGGATAAAACCCCTCCTGTTTTAGAATTACCGTTTGTTAACGCAGAAATTCCTTCTGTTAAGGAAGACTTAAATGAATTTATAGATACATCTGTATTAAAACCGGTTATAACGGATCCCGGTTTAATTCTTAATTGGCAAAAAGAAAATTGGCGGATACAGGAATACGAAATATTTAGCTGGGATATTTTTGCCGACACCACACCAATTTTAATTTTTGATTATGCGGATTACGGTGTACAAAACAGAATGTTAAAACGCCTTGCTTTTTATGTGGAAAAAGCGGGCTTTCGCGGACAGCTCTGGCACGACTCTGATATTGCCCATCTTCATGGGTGGAATGCGCACAATTACCGCGATGTAGACCTTGCCCGTTTTTTCGATACCGCGCGCAAAACCGGATTCCCGCTGCTGGACGAAGAATGGGAGCTGGAAAAATTATTGTTAAACGAAAAAATAATTCGCCGGGAAAACGGCAATATTGTTCCGGGCAAAGGCGCAATTCTTTCTATTGCAAGGGAATCTACGGAATCTTTGCGAAGGCGTTTTTTGGCGCATGAAGGTTTCCACGGTTTATACTTTGTTGATAATGAATTTCGTAATTTCTGCCGCCGGCGCTGGGAGGGGTTATCCGAACCCGCAAAAATATTTCTTACAGCATATTTTGATCACCAACAGTATGATACAAAAGACGAATATTTATTAATTAACGAGTTTATGGGTCATATTATGCAGCAGCCAATTTCGCAGGCTGCCGACTACTTTGGCCGTAATCTGCCTTCGCGCCTGGAAAACACAATGCGTGCTTCAGATTTGCCCCCAAAAGATAATGCAACAGGCACTTGGCCTGAACTTGCTCTGGCTTTTACATCAGAAGCACAGGCATTATCCGACTATGTTAATCTAAGATGGGGTTTTACGGCAGGCAGGGCGTGGAGCTCTAGGTAAGCAGGCTGTTTAATCCTTCGAATACAGCTTCCAGATCGTCAAAATGAAGCTCGGCTTTGCTATCCAGATGTGTTTGCATATTGTTTACGACAACAATTTTTCCGCCCTGTCGCAGGGTATAATCCGGCATTGAAGCGGCGGGGAAAACCGTTAAACTTGTTCCTAACACAAGCATAAGATCCGCTTCCTGAGATTCGGTTATTGCTTGCCTTAAAGCTTCTGTTGGCAGGGATTCTCCAAAAAAAGTAATAGCCGGTTTTATAACCCTGCTGCATTTTGGGCATTTGGGCATATCCCCGGAGCGAACCACTGCGGCGGCTTCTTCGAAACTTACGCGTATTCCCGGGCATCTTAGGCAATAGTGAATTGCAGGAGAACCATGAATTTCTATTACATTTTTGCTTCCGCCTTTTTGATGCAGCAGATCTATATTTTGCGTTATTAGCGCTTTTAA
Source organism: Treponema sp. (assembly GCA_031286205.1). Taxonomy (GTDB): domain Bacteria; phylum Spirochaetota; class Spirochaetia; order Treponematales; family Breznakiellaceae; genus WQXQ01. The sequence goes on along the minus strand of JAITUR010000028.1, from coordinate 23,029 downwards.
CCGCCCGCGTTTTTCCAATTCTCCCAGCACATTGTGGACAATCGAAGGGTTTATTTGATCTATATTGTAAATAAAATCGGCGGCATTTTTGTAATAAAAAGACGGGTCTTCTTCGAAATACTCTATACTGAATATTTTTTCTGCATCCATCTCGTTATAAAGCCCGTTTTTTCCGCGAAAATCCCTAATACCGGAAAGCGTACTGACTCCCGCCCCTGTTAACGCAACCATATGTTTGGCTTCCTGAATAAGGGTAAAAAGTTTATTTATTTTTTCTTTTTTCATATTTTTATTATACCACTTTTTGTTTGTAATGGAACATTGGTAAGGGACACGGAATCTGGCGGAATTCTGGGTGTTATTGTTGTTCCATAATTTATCCTTTAGCTGAGGGGAAAATGAGCCGTCAAAACGCCGTGTGTCCTGGGTTTTTGTTGGTTAGCTTGGGTGCATGGTTGCTAGAGGTTGGAAGTTAGATGTTGGAGGTTGGATGTCAGAATCCAACTTCTAATTTCCAACCTCTAACCTCTGACCTCTAGATTCCGTCTCATTTTCCCCTCAGCATTAACAAGCGTATCTAGAGTACATGGGAAATACAGAAAGCAAAAATTCCGTGCTTTTCGCGTTAGTTCTGCGTCCTCCGCGTTAAAAAACTGATCTTCACATTTCATTCATTGACAAAATTTTAATTTTTTGATACATTTATACCATGAGCGTTAACATCAGACAAAAAACCATTTCTCGAACAACCGCTGACTGCGGAAAGAAATGTGTCCCTAAACTGCTCGTATGAGTTTGTTATATGCCGGCAGGCATTGTATGCACAAGGAGTTCTCTATTATGAGTAACAACAAATTTTTTAAAGTTATGCGAGGCATAACAATTATCGCTTTGGCAGTAACACTCGGACTGACAATGACAGCATGCCCTCCCGGTGACGGTGGTGGCGGTGGTGGTGGCGGCGGTGGCGGTGGCGGCAATTTTGGAGCAACCCTGACGCTGTCAGGACAGGTGTATGAGGAAGTAATTACTGGGGGTCTTGGTACGCCTCCTGCAGTTAGCTATGTACAATACACCGGAGATTTAGAACTTTATGACTATAATATGGGTGGAGTCGGTGATGTTACAGGAGGACAACTTAGCTACACAATAAGCGAGCCTGATACTCTTTATTCCGTATCTAGCTTGGCTGGCTTTCTTTTGTGGGGGGATCCTGTAGTTAGCGATGAAACAGCAAAGTGTGACTATTTGCCTGATTTTGGTGCAGAGCCAGGATACCGTCTTTACAGAGGTAAGACTTCTATGTCCGGAGATTTTCCTAGCAGCTCTACAACCGGAGAAGAAATTATGTATATATATGTTGACAAAGATGTAACTATTACCGGAGATGATTACTTGGATGAAGATGAAAATGACGAATTAGGCTTTTATACATATATTACATTTGATGACTATTCATTAAGTCTAAAACAAGGCTGGAACTCTGTATATATGAAAACTATTCTTGATGTTTCTGCGGAAGAAGTTGAAGAAGAAAAATGGGAAGTATTTATGACTGGTACTGTATCAATATCTGTCGCCAATCCTTCAGATTTATATTGGATATACGAAGACTCTGATCCTCCTTTCTCCATACTTTCTTTCGAAGAAGCCGTATCCGAAGAAGCGGCGCCCAGACTGCCATTTACCAAAAAATACCGCTCAATTTTTGGAAAGAGATAAGAATTAGAAGTTAAGATGTTAGAGGTTGGAGATTAGAATCCAGCTTCTAACATCAAAATTCCGCCCTTTTTTGTGCCTTTTTTTCGAATTCTGTGTTAAATTCAGCAATTTCCGTGTTAAATTCCAACTTCTGACTTCTAACCTCTAACCTCCAACATATCAAGGTTTTTCTTGATAAATTTCTACTTATATAATAAAATATATAAATCAGTATTTTAATGCCTTGGAAGGAGAATTATAGGTGAAAACTATTTTTGTAATTGATGACAGCGACACCAATCTTTCAATGGCAGAATCTGTGCTCGAAGATCAGTACCGGGTAATGACCATGCCCTCTGCAAAAAAAATGTTCTCGTTACTGGATAAAGCAAGCCCCGATCTGATTTTACTGGATATCGAAATGCCGGAAATGGACGGCTTTCAGGCTCTTTCCAAATTAAAAAATTCCACCGCATGGTCAGAAATTCCCGTTATGTTTTTAACGGGAAGAAATGATGTTTCGGTCGAAGCTAAAGGGCTGGAAATGGGAGCTGTCGATTTTATTACCAAACCCTTTTCTGCCCCCGTTCTTCTTAACCGTATAAAAACACATTTAGATATCGACGAAATTATTCGTGACAGAACCGCCCAGCTAAACCGCCTGCAGAACAGTATTGTTTCGGTTCTTGCCGACATGGTAGAAAATCGAGACAAAGTTACAGGCGGACACATAGAAAGAACATCAAGTTATATTAAAATTTTAATAGAAGCCATGAAAGAACGCGGAATTTATACCGACGAAATGGAAGGCTGGGATACAGAAAAAATTATTTCGTCTGCACGAATGCACGATTTAGGAAAAATCTCCATTACAGATATTATTATTAATAAACCCGGCAAACTTACAGAAGATGAATACGAAAAAATGAAAACCCACGCAGAAGAAGGAGAAAGAATCATAGACGAGATTATACTGCGTACCGGGGAAGGTGAATTTTTGCGTAATGCCAAATTGTTTGCCGGAACTCACCACGAACACTGGGATGGAAAAGGTTATCCGCGCGGACTAAAGGGAAAAGAAATCCCCCTGCAGGGGCGTATCATGGCAATTGTTGATGTTTATGACGCGCTTGTTTCTGAACGGCCTTACAAAGAAGCTTTCCCGCACGAAGAAGCCGTAAAAATAATTATGGAAAGTTCCGGTTCTCAGTATGATCCAAAAATCGCAGAAGTATTTTTAAGTGTGCAGGAGCATTTCAAAGCGGTAAAGGCTGGTACATAATGCAATCTATATTTAAGCAATTATGGAAATTCGTTACCCATGTTCAGGTGTTAATAGTTTTTCTGGCATTTGCATTAATGGTTTTACTGTCCTACAACTTTATGAGCAGCATAGAACGAAGTCATTTACTAAAAGATGTTGATAATGCATTTAAAAATACTCAAGCCTATATCGAGACCGATCTTAAAGAACCGGAAACTGCTCTTAGTGTTGTTTCGGAAAATATCCGCAGCTTAATTTTAAACGGCGCAAGTTGGGATGATATTCTAAATTATTTAAAAGATATCAATGCTTATTTAATATCCCGGGGACAATATCTTTCTCATATGGTTGATATTTTTGCGTATATCGACGGCAGAATTGTCAGCAGTCTTGGCTGGAATCCGCCGGATGATTACATAGGAGAAGATCGTCCGTGGTATATAGCGGCAGTCGAAGCCGATGGAAGTGTCGGAATAACAGAGCCATACCTTGTTATGGCGTATAACGAAGTTTCTCTTACTTTTGCCCGTCAAATTTTTGATAACGAAAATAAATCGATAGGCATTGTTTGTTTAAATATTATGCTTGGCAGAATCGGCGAATATGCCGTTAACGCATTTATTTCCAGAGGCAGTTACGGAATACTGTTAGACAGCAATTTTAATGTAATAGCTCACCCCCTGGATGCCTTTTTGGGCAGAAATATCGATCTAATGAATGACGGTGTTGCTATACGGGAAATACTGCAAAAAGATGGAATTGTATCGGAACGCAAAGCTACTGATTACCTGGGGGAAGAGTGCGTTCTTTTTGTACGCGGGCTTAACAATGGCTGGCATTTGGCAATTCTGGCTTATACAAAATATTATTATCAGGGGTTAAAGAATATTGGACGCACCCTTACTATAATAAGTTTTATTTTGGCAGTAAGTTTAAGTGTTATTTTACTTAGTATTGTCGCATCAAAAAGAAAAAACGAAGAACGCACCATGATGATGCTTGATACTACGCCTTTGGGTATAACATTATGGGACAAAGAATGTAATCTTATAGATTTTAACATGGAAGCGGCAAGGGTGGTTGGCATTTACAACAAGCAGGAATACCGCGAAAAATTTGCGCAAACAGCCCCTGAGTTTCAGCCTGACGGTACAAAAACAATAGAAAAACTTGGAATGCTTCTTAATAAGGCTTTTACAGAAGGACAGTGCCAGTCTATTTGGTATCACAATCATATAAACGGCGAAGCAATACCGTTTGATGCAAAATCTTTTAGAATCGAACACAAGAGTAATCCTTTTATAATAACTTACTGCCGGGATCTGCGCGAACATTATTCGGCAATGGATAAAGTCAACGAAGCCGAAGAACGCGCAAAGATAATGCTTGACACAACCCCTTTAGTTATAGATTTTTGGGATAAAAATTTTAATATTATCGATTGCAGCCAGGAAGCTGTAAAATTGTTTGGGCTGTCAGATAAAAGTGAATACTTAAGTAAATACGAAGAACTTTCGCCGGAATATCAGCCGGATGGAAGCTTCTCTGCGGTAAAGAACAACGAAGCTCTTAAAAAAGCGTTTAGCGAAGGCAGTTATCGTTTTGAGTGGCTTCATAGAAATATAAACGGCGAATTAATTCCCTGCGAAGTTACCCTAATACGCGTTAAATTTAGAAACGAAGATATGGTCTGCGGTTATACCCGCGATTTACGAGAATTAAAAACGCTTATGGCAAAGATGCGCGAAGCGGACGAATGTACGCAAATATTATTCGACACTTCTCCTCTTAGCTGTATAATGATGGATAGATCTTTTAATGTTATAGAATGTAATCAGGAAATTACAAGACTTTTTGAAATACCGGATAAACAGGTATTCTTTGACAAGGTATTTAGTTTTTCGCCGGAATACCAGCCTTCCGGGGAACAATCCAGAGAAAAAATGCTAAAAAATATTAACGAAGCTTTCGAAGAAGGTTACTGCCGTTTTGAATGGATGCATCAAAAAATTGATGGAGAACAAATACCGACAGAAGTGTTTTTTGTCCGCGTAAAATTCAGGGGAATGTATGCTGTTGCAGGTTATATAAGGGATTTACGGGAAATTAAAGCGATGATCGCGGAAATGAGAAGGGCGGAAATTGCGGAAGAAAGCTCAAAGGCAAAGAGCGACTTCCTTGCAAAAATGAGCCACGAAATTCGCACACCAATGAATGCTATTTTGGGAATTGCGGAAATACAGCTTCAGGATAATTCGCTTCCTATGGTAACAAAAGAAGCGCTAGAAAGAATTTACAATTCCGGAGACCTTTTACTTGGAATTATAAACGATATCTTGGATTTATCTAAAATAGAAGCGGGAAAACTGGAGCTTGTAAAAGCGCAGTACGATGTAGCAAGCCTTATTCATGACATTGCCAAGCTTAATATTATCCGCTACGAAAGCAAACCAATCGAATTTAAAGTAAGCATAAGCGAAAATGTCCCAAAAGTTTTAATTGGCGACGAACTGCGAATAAAACAAGTTCTAAACAATATTCTTTCCAATGCATTTAAATATACACAGGAAGGTACTGTCGAATTATCGCTTAATATAGAACCTTCTGCAGACGAATCGATAACCACGATTGTTTTTTGTGTGTCAGATACAGGCCAGGGCATGACAAAAGAACAGGTAAAACAGCTTGGAGAAAAATATTCCAGATTTAACATGGAAGCTAACCGTAAAACGGAAGGAACCGGTCTTGGAATGAATATTACCAATAATTTAATTAATCTTATGAGTGGTAAAATATTTGTAGAAAGTACTCCGGGAATGGGTTCTGTTTTTACGGTAAAACTGCCGCAAGAGTTTGCGGACAAAGATGTAGTTGGAAAAGAACTGGCAGAAAATTTAAAAAAGCTGAATTTAAAAACACCTTCTAAATTAAGAAATGTCCAAATAACACAAGAGTTTATGCCGTACGGCAGAGTTTTAATTGTCGATGATGTAGAAACAAATCTTTATGTTGCGCGCGGGTTAATGGCTCCTTATGGTCTTTCCGTAGATACTGCAATGAGCGGGTTTGAAGCAATAGATAAAATTAAAGGCGGCGCGGTTTATGATATGATTTTTATGGATCATATGATGCCAAAAATGGATGGAATAGAAGCGGTAAAAATAATCCGCGAATATGGGTATAAGGGATCCATTGCGGCGCTTACTGCCAACGCGCTGGCAGGACAGGCAGAGGTATTTTTTAAAAACGGCTTTGACGATTTTATTTCCAAGCCAATTGATATCCGCCAGCTTAACAATATCCTTAACAAATATGTCAGAGATAAACAGCCCCAGGACATTCTTGACGAAGCAAGAAGGCAAAAAAACAGCCTGTATGCCGCCGGCGGGCAGGGTATAGCTATCGATCTTCAGTTGGCGGAATTCTTTGTGCGGGATGCCGTAAAAGCCGTAAATGTACTGGAAACAATATGCGAAAATAACTGCAGAAGGGCGGACGACATACCCATCTTTATTATCAATATCCATGCCATGAAAAGCGCCCTTGCCAATGTCGGCGAAAGGGATTTATCCAACGATGCCATGCAGTTGGAACAGGCGGGAAGAGATCATAATATTGCGTTAATTTTGTCGCGGCTTCCCGAATTTTTAGGCAAACTTAGAGGTGTAATAGATAAGCTAAAACCGAATGACGATGCCGATGGTTCCGAAGATGGAAATATGGAAGATTTTCCGGATAAGCTCTTTTTGCAGGAAAAACTTCTGGTTATTCAGGCAAGCTGCGCCAGTATGGACAAAAAAGCCGCAAAAGAAGCGGTGATGGCATGAAAGCAAAAAACATGGCCCCGCCCGGTAAAGGATATGCTTAGCTCCATTTCGGAGCATTTATTGCACAGCGAGTTCGAAGAAGCAGCCGCAATTACAAGAAAAGTGTTTTTTTCCTGACCGGGGTATTGACAAAAAACTAAAAATTTACTAACTTTTAATAAATATAGTAATTCATTTAAAAAAGGGCTTGGGCAGTCATAGGCTGTCTGATAGACCCTTTTTTTTATGGTTTGACGCTAAATTGGCGGTTTTTAGGACAAGTTAAGGATGAGCAAACGAATGGGATTTGATGACAGTCAGGTAACCATTAAACCGCAAATAGCGGAGGTTCTTAAGGGGCTTGGGTTTCACCTTATAGAATTAACCGTTTCCCGGCATCGCGGGAGCGTTCAGGTAAAGGCGGTTATCTATAACGGAAAACCGATAGGCACGGATGATTGTACCAAGGTACACCGCGCTATTATGCCAGGGCTGGAACTGGCTTTTCCTGAGCAGGATGTTTATCTGGAGGTATCTTCTCCCGGAATAGACAGGCTTATTAAGGACATTTCAGAATTTGCCTTTTATATCGGCAAAAAAGTACGGTGTTACCGTACAGATATAACAGAGTGGACACAAGGGATTATAAAGTCTGCCAATGAAGAAGGAATTGAATTAAACACAGAAGACGGAATCGTTAAGCTTAACTTTGATACTATCGCAAAAGCGAAACTGGATTCCGCTTAATAATGGAGGTATAAATTGGGAACAGATATGTCGCAAGCAATCCGGCAATTAAACCAGGATCGCGGTATACCCGAAGAGCTTATACTCAGGACTATTGAAGATACATTAATCGCCGCTTATAAACACCGTTTTGGCAATGCCGATAACGCGGTAGTTAAATTTGATGAAGATAACCTGGAAGTGTCAATTTTTGCACAGAAAAAAATTGTGGAGCAGGATGGTGTTTACGATCCTGTAAAGGAAATTGATCTTGAGGAAGCCAGAGAATTAAATCCGGAAGCCGAAATAGGCGATGAAATACTGGTAGAAATCGATCCAAAACAATTCGATCGTATTGCAGTTCAAAGCGCAAAACAAAAAGCGCATCAAACAATAAGAGATATTCAAAAAGACTCGCTTTATTCTGAGTTTAAGGATAAAGAGGGAGAGATAATAATAGGATATTATCAGCGAGAAAGAAATGGGACTATTTATGTCGATCTTGGAAAAATGGAAGGTATTCTTCCAAAAAAATACCAGTCGCCGCGTGAATCTTACCATGTTAACGACAGAATAAAAGCGCTAATTGCGGAAGTTAAAAAAGATTCTTCCGGTTTGCAGATTATTCTTTCCAGAACCCACACTGAATTTGTCCGCACCATTTTCGAGCTTGAAGTACCGGAGATTTACGACAAAACCGTAGAGATTCACAAAATAGTGCGCGAGCCCGGCTTCCGTACAAAACTGGCGGTATATTCGAATCGCGAAGATGTAGATCCTGTAGGCGCATGCGTCGGCTTAAAAGGCGTTAGGATTCAGGCGGTAATTAAAGAACTGGAAGGCGAAAAGATCGATATTCTAAAATACGATCCTGATCCACGCCGCTTTATTAAAAATGCCCTGTCTCCTGCGGAAGTCCGCGATGTTATTATTCTGGACGAAGGTAAACATCAGGCTTTAGCGGTGGTTAACGACAATATGTTATCGCTTGCAATTGGAAAACAGGGGCTGAATGTGCGTCTTGCAAACAGGCTTGTCGACTGGAATATCGATGTTAAAACAGAAAGTCAGTTTGCAGAAATGGATATTGCAGCGGAATCCCGCCGTGCTGTTTCCGAACTCTTTGGCGATTCAGAATCGTATGACGATGAAATTTCTCATATTTCCGAGCTTCCCGGAGTGGATGCCCGTATCGCTAAAACATTGCTTGACAATGGCATAGATCTAATCGAAGATTTCCTTGGTTTAACCCAGGACGAAGTAGAAGCAAAGGGATTAACTAAAACAGAGTTCGACGATCTCCGCAAACTTATAGAAGAATATGTAGAAATTGTAGAAGAAGACGAAGAATTCGAAGATGAACAGGCGGAAAAAACTGAAGAAACATCAGAAGAAAGCTCCGAAGGTGATGAATATGAATGTCCGGAATGTGGCGCAAAAATTACTGTAGATATGGCTACATGCCCAAGCTGCGGCATTGGCTTGAGCTTTGAATACGAAGAAGAAGAGTAAAAGGAAAACTATGGCGGAAGAAACTGGTAATAAAAAACCAAAGGCTCAGTTAATTAAACATTCTCATATAGAAGAAAATTCTGCGGCTAAAACAGGCGATACTGAAAAGCGTAAAGTAAAAGTTGTAATGAAAAAACCAGCAGCTTCTGGAGCAAAAAAAGTACAGCCAAAAGTTGTTGTAAGCTCTTCTTCCGGTAAAACAGTTCATGCTAAAAAAACGGATCAAGGAAAAAAAGATCCAAAAAAATCATCTAAAGAAACCGTAACTTCATTGCCTATGGCGCAGCGTCCTGCCGCCGCCGCGGGAAGAGTCGGCGGAAAATTGGTGGGAGGAGGAGCCCGCAGCGAATCGCAGGGTAGAGGCGCTCGTCCTTATTCCAGAGACAGGGACAGAGATAGAGGCGGTAAACCCGGCGAGTCTGGCAGAGGTGGTTTCCAACAGCGTGGACATGGAGGCGCTGCTCCTCGCGGTAAACCCGGAGGCGCTCCGGGTACAGGTCTCCGTGGAGCTCCCGGCGCGGCAGGACGCGGCGGTTTTGCAGCAAAGCCGGGCGGCAGTAAACCGGGTTTTGGTTTTAATCGCGGTCCCGGTGGTAACAGAGGCGGTCCCGGCGCTCCGGCCCCTGAATCTATTCCGGAAGGAAAAGGAACAGCCAAACGAAAGTTTATAGCAAAAAAACCTGTTTACAATAGAAAAGAAAAAGAACTCGAAATGGAGGAAAAACTCCTTCAGACAAAGAAAAAAATAACTCATGTAGCAAACCCCATTCCAAGGTCTATCGACATAATGGAAGCTATTTCAGTTTCCGAATTGGCAAAGAAAATGAACTTAAAAGCATCCGATCTTATTCAAAAATTAATGAGCATGGGGCAAATGGTTACGATAAACCAGCAGATCGATGCCGATACAGCAACAATTCTTGCCGCCGAGTTTGGAGCGGATGTAAGAATAATAAGTCTGTACGACGAAACAGTTATAGAAACTATTACCGACGATAACGCGATTCTTTTGCCAAGACCTCCTGTTGTTACCGTTATGGGTCATGTTGATCATGGTAAAACAAAATTGCTGGACGCAATTCGCAGGGCGGACGTTGTTTCCGGCGAGTTTGGCGGCATTACACAGCATATTGGCGCGTACATGGTAGAAACTCCGCAAGGTGCGCTTACATTCCTTGATACTCCCGGCCACGAAGCTTTTACGCGAATGAGGGCGCGCGGCGCGCAAATTACGGATATAGTTGTACTTGTAGTTGCCGCAGATGACGGAGTTATGCCTCAGACAGTAGAAGCCATTAACCATGCAAAAGATGCCAAGGTTCCAATCATTGTCGCGGTAAATAAAATAGATAAACCGGAAGCAAATCCTGACAAGGTAAAAAGCCAGCTTTCAGACTTGGGGCTTATGCCGGAAGATTGGGGCGGACAGACAATGTTTGTAGAGCTTTCCGCTCTTCAAAAAACAGGTATAGATAAATTAATCGACGCTATCTTGCTGGAAGCCGAGCTTCTGGATTTAAAAGCCGATTTTAAAAGAAATGCGGAAGGAAAAATACTGGAATCAAAAGTTGATCATGGACGCGGTATTGTGGCAACTGTTATGGTAGAGAGGGGTACTCTTGCCGTTGGTAATTCTTTTGTTGCCGGCATTTGGCCCGGTAAAGTCCGCGCTATTTTTAACGATAAAGGCGAGCGGATTAACAAAGCGACTCCTTCCATGCCTGTAGAGGTTCTTGGTTTTGAAGGTATCCCCAATGCCGGCGATCCATTGCAAGTGGTAGAAGACGAGAAAAAAGCGCGCGAATTTTCTTCCAAGAGGCAGGAGTTTAAGCGTTTCGAAGATGCAAAAACATACAAGAAAATTACAATGGACAATATCCATGACATGATTAGCGACGGCGCGATCCAGGAATTAAAAGTTATTATAAAGGCGGATGTTCAAGGGTCTGCAGAAGCCCTTAAATCCAGCCTGGAAAAATTAAGTACAAAAGAAATTCGGCTTCATGTTATTCAGGCGCTTCCCGGACCTGTTACAGAAGGCGATGTCGATCTTGCCATTGCATCCAACGCAATAATTATCAGCTTTAATGTGCGCCCTCTTCCAAAGGCAAAAATTCTTGCCGAGCAGGAAAAAGTTGACATTAGAAAGTACAATGTAATTTACAAAGCGGTAGAAGAAATACACCAGGCAATGGAAGGAATGTTGGCGCCGGATACAAAAGAAGAAATTGTTGCGGCTGTAGAAGTACGCGATACATTCAAAGTGCCAAAAATCGGCACTATTGCAGGATGTTATGTATTATCCGGAACTGTAAAACGAAGCTGTATTATAAATGTTTTACGCGATCAAATTGTAATTCACAGCGGAAAAATAGCATCGCTTAAACGCTTTAAGGACGATGCCCGTGAAGTTGCTGCAGGTTTTGAGTGCGGTATAGGGCTGGAAGGTTTTGATGATGTCAAGGTAGGAGATGCCTTTGAAGTTATCGAAATTAAAGAAATAGCCCGCAAATTAAGCTCGAACTTATAACTATGAAAGGGTTTCGTACCGAAAGAGTAGGACATATAATTCAGGAAAAAATCGGCTCTCTTATTTTGGAAGGAAAAATAAAAGATAACAGGGTAACTTCGTTTTTATCCATAACAAAGGTTGATGTTTCTAAAGATCTGTCGTATGCCGATGTTTATGTATCCGATATTCGCGGAAAGAACATAGAAAAGGGAGCGGAAGGTTTGCAGAACGCCGCGGGTTTTATTCAGTCGCAGCTGGGAAAATCTATGCATATAAAAAAAATTCCGCATTTAAGGTTTCATGCAGATACAAGTGTAGGAGACAGCTTCGATCTAATAAAAAAAATAGAAAAATTATGCGAATAATTTTTTTAAATAAAGAAGCGGGCATTACTTCTTTTGATGCCTTGCGTGATATAAAACGCAGGTTAAAAACCGGAAAAGTCGGGCATACAGGTACTCTGGACAAGTTTGCCCGCGGATTATTAATAGTGCTTACGGGCAGGGCGCTTAAACTTACACAGTGGTTTATAGACTGCGATAAACAATACATTGGTAAAATCCGCTTTGGCAAAGAAACTGACACCCTTGATCCCGAAGGAGAAATAATAGAGGAAGCGCCGGAACCTTCGCGCGAAGAAGTAGAGGGTGTGTTGTCAAAATTTACGGGCAAAATCATGCAGTCGCCGCCCGCTTATTCTGCTCTTCATATTAACGGAAAACGCGCCCACGAGCTTGCCCGTTCGGGGCAAACGCCGGAAATGAAAAAGCGCCCTGTTACCATTTATAAACTGGAGCTTTGTTCATGGCAGCCGCCGTTTGCAGAGATTTTTGTCCACTGTTCCAGCGGAACATATATTCGCTCTCTTGCAAGGGATATAGCGTTAGAAGCAGGAAGCAGGGGGCATCTGGTCGAGCTTGAAAGAACCCAAATTGGAAAATTCATTCTGGGGCAGGAAGCAGACGGCAGTATAAACAAAGCTGTAATTAGCAAACTTGGATTGCCTGTTATAGAAATAACGCCTGAGCAGGCTAAAAATATTAGCCATGGCAAAGATTTGCAAACAATACTGGAAAAATCATTTTTGGATAATTATTCAAAAGACAAGGCCGCAGCCCTTTTTTACAACGAAGAGCTTGCCGCCATTATTCAGGAAAAAGACGGCAAATGGGTGTATGGTACTGTGGTTGTATCTTAAGTTTCTTAAGAAAGTTTTCTAATAGCGATACCTTGACATTTTATCCATATTTTGCCATTATAGGGTTATACTATAGGGTTATAACAGGAGAAACACATGGCCTTAACTAAAGAAAAAGCGTCATCAATCATTACCAAATTCGGTAAAAACGACAAAGATACAGGCGCTGCGGAAGTTCAGATAGCTCTTCTTACTGAACGAATTAATCAGCTTACAGAACACTGTAAGTTATTCAAGAAGGACAAATCCGGCCAAAGAGGCCTTTTAATCCTTGTTGGCAAGCGCCGCAGGATGCTTAAATACATCCAAAGGACCAACCTGGAAGGATATCGCAAGCTGATCAAAGAATTAGGATTGCGTAAATAATGAATCCACAAAAAGTAACACTTCAGGTAGCCGGAAAGGATTTAATTCTGGAAACCGGCAGAATCGCAAAGCAGGCCAATGGCTCTATCTTTGCACAATATGCGGGAGCAGCGGTAATAGCTACCGTCTGTTCATCAAGGGAGTCGGTAGAAGGGCTGGATTATGTGCCCCTTACTGTCGACTATAACGAAAAATACTACGCGGCAGGGAAAATCCCCGGCGGCTTTATAAAAAGAGAAAGCCGTCCAAAGGATAAAGAAGTACTTGTTTCCCGTCTTATAGATCGCCCCATGCGCCCCCTTTTTGACAAAACATTCGGGCGCGAGATTCAGCTTATTCCTACAACTCTTTCTACAGATCAGGTAAACCCGCCGGATATTTTGGCAATTCTTGCTTCATCCGCGGCTGTTCATGTTTCGGATATTCCTTTTAACGGACCAATTGCCGGTGTTCGTGTCTGCCAGGTTAACGGAGAATTAATTGTTAACCCCACCTACGAGCAGATAGAAAAATCCACTATGGAAATTGTTGTTGCCGGAACCAGAAACGGAATTACTATGGTAGAAGGCGGCGCAAAAGAAGTAAGCGAAGAAATAATGATCGAAGCCCTGGACAAAGCCCATGAAATGATCAAACTATTTTGCGATTTACAGGATCAATTAAGGTCTCTTGCAGGGAAGGAAAAACTTCCGCTTGTACCGATTTCGTATTCTTTGGATAATGCCGATACAATTCGTGCCTCTATGTATCCAAAATTGCAAACCGCCTGCTTTTTGCCGACCAAAGGAGAAAGACACGACGGTATTAGAAATATTAAAAAAGAATTCGAAGCACAATATGCGGCACAGTTGGAAGACGAAAACCAAAAAAAACTTTTCGACGCACTGTTCGAAGATATACAGTACGAAATCCTGCGTTCTTCCATTTTGGAAAAAAGCAAAAGGGTAGACGGCAGAGGACTGGAAGATATAAGAAACATAACCTGCGAAGTTGATATTTTACAGCGTACTCATGGTTCCGCATTATTTACCCGCGGAGAAACACAGGCGCTTTGCGTTACCACGCTTGGAACCGTTTTTGACGAACAAGTTTATGATGATATTGACGGCGATAAAAGAGAAAGTTTTATGCTTCACTATAATTTCCCTCCATACTCGGTTGGCGAAGTTGGCAGAACAGGAACCGGCAGAAGAGAAATAGGGCACGGACACCTTGCTCTTCGTTCGTTAAAAGCTATGGTTCCCTCCAAAGAAGAATTCCCCTATACCGTGCGGGTTGTTTCGGAAATTATGGAATCTAACGGTTCTTCTTCGATGGCCTCTGTCTGCGGCGGTACTCTTGCAATGCTGCACGCCGGCGTTCCCATGAAAAAACCGGTAGCCGGTATTGCAATGGGACTTATTACCGAAGACGATGGGAAACCCGGCGCAAAATTCGCTGTGTTATCCGACATCCTTGGCGAAGAAGATCATCTTGGAGATATGGACTTTAAAGTTGCCGGAACAAAAGACGGAATTACCGGTTTCCAGATGGATATAAAAATCTCCGGAGTCAGCCGGGAGATAATGCAGAAAGCATTGGATCAGGCAAAACGCGGAAGATTGCACATACTAAACGAAATGAACAAATGTTTGGACAAACCGGCAGATCATATAAGCGAATATGCTCCCAAAATTCTTACGCTTCGTATAGATATAGATAAAATTGGAGCGCTTATTGGACCGGGCGGAAAAAATATTAAAGCTCTGTGCGAACAATATTCCGTAAAAATAAATACAGACGATGACGGAACCGTAACAATTTTTGCTAAAAATACAAAAGATGCAGAAAGCGCAAAAACCGCTGTTATGGGAATTGCGGCAGATCCGGAAATTGGAAGCGTATACAACGGAACCGTTAAGCGTATTATGGACTTTGGGGCATTTGTGGAAATTCTGCCCGGCAAGGAAGGGCTTGTGCATATCAGCAAACTTTCCCGCCAGCGTATAGAAAAAGTAACAGATGTATTAAAAGAAGGTCAGCAAATTCCGGTAAAGCTTTTGGAAATTGACAAAATGGGAAGACTGAATTTGTCTTACATTGACGCTGTTGAAACTAATTAAAAGGACAGTGTTCGTTGGAATTAAAAATATTAAGGCTGGATGCCCGTATCCCCCTTCCTGAGTATCAAACCGAGGGGGCGGCGGGCATGGACTTACGCGCCTATCTTAAAAATGATATTACATTGCCGCCGCAGGGAAGGATAAAAGTACCTACAGGTCTTAGAATGGAAATCCCTGCGGGGTACGAAGGGCAGGTTCGTCCGCGCTCGGGCTTGGCAATAAAATCCGGGCTTACCGTTCTTAATTCTCCCGGCACTATCGACAGCGATTATCGTGGAGATGTAGAAGTAATACTTGTCAATTTAAGCGATAAAGATGTTATAATAAAAGATGGGGAGAGGATTGCGCAGCTTGTTATAGCGCCGGTTGTTCGCGTCCGGGCTGTAGAAACCCAAATTCTGCAGGAAACAAAGCGTGGTACAGGCGGTTTTGGATCCACCGGTTAAGGTAAATAAATGCTGGAAAAAATTATTTTATATTTAAAAAAAATAATTGTACGCGAAAATAATCTGTTAAAAATTAATATTAAATTTTTCCCAAAAACGCTTTTTCGTTATATTTTATCCGAACTTCTTTTTTCGTTTTTTATTTGTTTTTTATTCTTCTTTTTTATTTTTTTTGTGAATCAAATTCTTTTAATGGCAAAAGAAGTTTTGGAAAAACAGGTTCCTTTGCACCAAGTTGCGCTTTTAATTCTTTATTCGCTGCCAACAGTTATTTCCTTTTCCGCGCCTTTTGCCTGTCTTGTTGGTACATTAATGACTATTGGAAGATTTACTTCGGACAATGAAATTCTTGTAATGTTAACCTCCGGGTTTTCTTATAAAACTATATTTATGCCGGCAGTTGTATTGGGCCTGGTTATTTCCATTGTGTCCTTTTTGGTTAACGATGTTTTATTGCCCGCGGGCACTGTACAATTAAACAAGCTAATGCGGCAGATTGCGGTTACTACTCCCGCCGTAGAAATGAGCGCGAATTCCGTAAAAAGATTCAGGGATACTGTAATTATTACAGGCGGTGTTACCGGAAATATATTAGAAAATGTAATTATTCTGGATAGAACCCAGGACGGCGAAAGAAGAATGATTCTGGCAAAAACCGCGGAGCTTAAAGACGGCGGGAAACAGGGGCTTAGCCTTAACCTGGAAGATTCTATTATTCAATCAACAAAAGAAATAGCAAGAGAAGATTACGATTATGCTTCTATGGATCTTTTGCAGTATTGGGTATCTAACGAAGATATAATTCAAAATCCTGCGCCTATAACCGCAAGGGAAATGAGCTCCAGAGATGTGCACAGCTCCATTAAAGATAAAAGAATTGCTTTAGACAGAAGGGTTAATTCCAGAAAAATGCGGTTAATGACACATACAGTTAATTTAGAGAATGTTTTAAGAGGCGGACCTCAATCTTCTAACTGGAATTCAAAAACCAATAATATTGCAACTTTATCGCGGGAACTGCAATCTTTGGAAGCTGTAAAAGATGACAGAACAATAACTATCTATGTAATAGAATTATTTAGAAAATTTGCGGTTCCTTTTGGCGCTTTCTGTTTTGTTTTTCTTTCCGTATCCTTGGGGTTAATGGCAAAAAAATCGGGTTCTACAATGGGTTTTATTTTTGGAGTTATTATTTCTGCAATTTATTGGTCTATGCTTTATGTCGGACAGATGCTTGCTGTAAGGGTTGGAACACCTCCGTTTTGGTCAATGTGGCTTCCGAATATTCTGTGCTTTTCTATAGGGGTTGTGCTTTCCATTATAAAGGTAAATAAATGAAGTTAAAAGCAAGAGTATTGGATATTTATTTATTAAAGCAGTTTATACCCATTTTCTTTGTAGCGTTATTTTTA
Organism: Treponema sp.; assembly: GCA_031286205.1. Taxonomy (GTDB): domain Bacteria; phylum Spirochaetota; class Spirochaetia; order Treponematales; family Breznakiellaceae; genus WQXQ01. The sequence continues at coordinate 5,984 of JAITUR010000028.1, read as the reverse complement.
TTTGTTTTTATTCTGCTGTTAATAGATCTTTTTGCAAATTTAACCCGTTATTTAAATAACGAAGTACCAATATCTACAATGCTAAAGGTAAGTGTGTTTTATATTCCAAAGTGTATATCTTATGCAATGCCAATATCATTGCTTTTTGCTGCTGCCTATACACTTGGAGACCTTTACGCAAAAAACGAATTAACATCGGTATTTTCTACAGGGATACCAATTTGGCGTTTTAGCATGGGCCTTTTAATTGTAGGATTGTTTGTATCTTTATTTACATTTTTTCTTGACGATATAGCGGTTATACCTACATTAAAAACAAAAAACGATCTTTCCAGGCGCGCGTTAAACGAATTTGTTACAGAGCAAAATACCAGTATTACAATTATAGCAAGAGGCGGGAATCTTATATATCACATAGATTATTATGATATAGACAGGCTTGTCTTAAACGGAATTACCATTGTAGAAAGAACAGATAACGGAGATTATGTTTCCAGAATAAATGCTCCTTCCGCAGAATGGAGTAATACGCATTGGGAATTTAGAAACGCGTTAATATATGAATATATAGATGGAATTCTAAGGGTAAACCCTTTGGAAGACAGTGCAAAATACGATGAACCCCCGGATATTTTTAGAAGAGGTTCGGTAAAAATAGAAGAACTGTCCGTAAAGGATGCCAAACTATTGGTAAACGATCTTCGTTATTTGGGGCTTCCATATTTTAAGGAACAGGCAAGTTATTATCACCGTTTTTCGTTTTCTTCTACATCATTTATTGTAATGATGTTGTCAATTTCCATGAGCGGCAGATTCAGGAAAAATATTTTACTAATGAGTCTTTTTACAAGCCTTGCAGCCTCAGTTGTTTATTATGTTACAGAAATGCTGTGCATGATGCTTGCGGGAATGAATTATATTCCTCCAATTATTGGGGCATGGTTTCCTGTTTTTCTGTTTATCAATTTAGGTTTGTATTTACTACGGAGCGCAAAGACTTAAAATGCAATTTACAATAACAGAAAAAGACAATGGCTGCTCTGCAAGAAACGGAATTCTGCATCTTCCGCATGGCGATGTTCCAACGCCTGTTTTTATGCCGGTAGGGACTCAAGGTACGGTAAAGGCGTTAACTGTAAACGATATTAAAGAAATAGGCTATAATCTTATACTTTCCAATACATATCATCTTTATTTGCGTCCCGGAGAAGAAATAATAAAAAAAGCGGGCGGGCTTCATAAATTTATAAACTGGGATAAAAATATTTTAACAGATTCCGGCGGGTTTCAGATTTATTCACTGTCTTCTTTAAGAAAAATTACACAGGAAGGCGCAATGTTTCAGTCTCATATAGACGGATCGCGTCATTTTATAAGTCCGGAAAAAGCTGTCGAAATTCAGGTTACTCTTGGCAGCGATATTCAAATGCAGTTGGATTACTGTTCGCACTGGGGAGCATCAAGAAAAGAAGCGGAAAGAGCTCTTGCCATTACCAATGAATGGCTTGGCAGGGCAAAATCTTCGTGGGATAGCGCGGCTAATAATGGTTATAAAGGCAGTCTTTTTAGTATTGTTCAAGGTAATTTTTTTCCGGATTTGCGTAAACAAAGTGCGGAGATTTGCGTTGCAAGCGGAACACCGGGCATAGCAATTGGCGGACTTTCGGTAGGGGAGCCTGCCGAGATTTTTTACGAAACTTTGGCATATACCGGCGTTTTATTGCCGGAGAATAAACCCCGCTATGTTATGGGGATAGGCACGCCTGAGTATATTTTATCGGCGATCGAGCATGGAATCGATATGTTTGACTGTGTTTTGCTTACCAGAGAGGCCAGAAATGGGCGGGTTTATACTCGTAAAGGCGCTATTGCGTTAAAAAAAGCCGAATTTGCCGATGATTTTTCGCCGATAGATAAAGAGTGCGGGTGTAAAGTGTGCAAAGAGTATTCTCGCGCCTATTTGCGGCATCTTTACAAGTCCAAAGAGATACTTTGTTCCATGCTTGCAAGCTATCATAATTTGTATTTTATGCATGATTTAGTTGCAAATGCCCGTAACGCAATACGAGAAAACAGGTTTTTAGAGTATAAGAAGGAGTTTTTAGCCAATTATGAAAGTAAATAAATATTTCCCGTATTTTTGCACTCTATTTTTTTTATTGATTAATACTTTTCTGTATGCGCAAAATAATGACGAAGCATCCCATCGCGCTACTATTCAATTTGGGACAGAAACAGAAATAGCAAATCTTATTCAATCGCTTAGATCGGAAAATATTGATTATCTGGATGATGAACTTATAAAATTAATTGATACAACCAGAAACCAAAGAATCTTAAGCGGTGTTTTTGGTTTTTTTGGCGAAAGAGAAAAACCCGGACTGGAAACCAGGGCAATTAAGGCAATTACAGAAAGAGACGATGAAACAAACGAAACCGTTGTATCTGCTATTGATTATCTTGGAAGAATAAAATCCGCAGCCAGTGTCCCTGTAATTATAGAACTTTTGGATACTCAAGAAAGGCGTTTTTTGAACATCGGTTTCCGCGCTCTTGGAAGAGCAGGGTCGGCGACACCGGAGCTTGCAGATACCGCCGCAGATTTTTTAATTGATTATTATGAAAACCGGGACCCCGGTTCAGATAATCAACGAGAAGTAATTATTGCTATTGGAGCGACAGGCTCCTCGGTAGGGGTACCGCTTTTAATAGATATAGTAACAAACACCGATGAACGAATTCCTTTGCGTATTGCCGCCCTGGATGCGCTTGCAAAAATCGGCGATCCTAAGGGTATGGAAGCAATACTTGGCTGTGTTGGCACGAATGATCCCAATGTGCGTTCGGCTGCGGTTGCCGCCCTTGGTCCTTTTTCCGGCGAAGAAGTAGAAAAAGTAATTCTGGATGCATTTAGGGATTCCTATTACCGTACCCGTATCGCGGCAGCGCAGGCAAGCCGTGACAGAAAACTTGTATCCGCTGTTCCGTATTTGCAATACCGCGCCGAACGCGACGATGTCCCTTCTGTCAGAGATGAATGTATCCGCGCTCTTGGCGCTATTGCCGGCGAAGAAGCTGCGGGAGTTCTTGATACCTTGTTTTTGGAAAGAAAAAATTCGGATCGTGTTCGTCTTGTATCTGCAGAAATGGCTATGAAAGTATCTCCAGATAAAAATATAAATAAATTAATAATAGAACTGGAAGATTCCAGAGTGCGGAATCAGACAGCTCTTTATAATGGATTGTTAAAAGTGTTAGGCGAAGCTATTGTACCAACGCCTACACAGGAATATGAAGCAATAACACGAAGATTTATGACTAACGGCACTCTTATAGAAAAATTATATTCTCTTGATATGGCGGCTAACAATAATTTAAGAGCTCTTTCCGTAGAAATAGTAGAGTTAACAAAAGACAAAAACGAAAGTATTGCCCGCCGTGCAAGAAGAACCGCAGAAACATTGGGAATTACAATTCCGGAAAGAGAATAATAGTGCAAGATATAATTAAAAATTGTTTAAAAACACTTTCTTGTAATATTGATGCCAGGTATTATGAAAGAATGTGTTTGCATACTACCTTTAAGGTGGGCGGACCTGCGGATTGTTATATAAAACCTTCAGACGACAATTTTCCTTTATTTTGCGCAGATATTATTAATAAAGCCCGCACCGCCGGCATCCCAGTTTTTATTTTGGGCGGAGGGGCAAATATCGTTGTCTCTGATTCCGGTATTCGCGGCATTGTGTTGGATACTACTGCATGGAAAGGGCAGTGTAATGATAATCAACCTGTTGTTAATCGCCTTGTTTTTCGCAGCGGTACTACTATGGACGAAGCCTGTGAGTATGCTGCCGAAGCGGGCTTAACAGGATTAGAGTTTCTTGCCGGAATGCCTGGAACTATAGGCGGTGCGGTGTGGATGAACGCCCGCTGTTATGGCAAAGAAATTTCAGATTGTTTATCTAGCGTAAAAATATTTAATTTTAATTCCTCCGCGTTTTCCGAATATTCCATAGAAGATAAAAAGGGCTTTGACTATAAAAAAAGTCCTTTTCAGGAAATGGACTGTTTAATTTTAAGCGCAGCCTTTGATCTTAAACCCGGCAATAAAGAACAAATTATCTGCGAGATGGATAAAAATCGCCGGGACAGAAAGGAAAAAGGGCATTATTTATTCCCATGCGCCGGGTCTGCTTTTAAAAACAATAGCGATTTTGGCAAGCCTACCGGTCAAATTATAGACGAGCTTGGTTTACGAGGCATGACAATGGGCGGAGCCCAAATAGCTCCCTTTCATGGGAATATTGTAATAAACAAAGATAATGCCGCCGCCGCCGATATAAAAGCGCTAATGGACAAAACCGCCGCTATTGTAAAGGAAAAAACCGGCTTTGAACTGGAACCGGAGATTATTTTTGCAGGCAAGTTTGCAATTTAACGCAAAAGGTATACAGGATTTAAGGCCCGCGCTCAGTAAATTATAGCAATGAAAATAAAATTTGACGGGCTGGAATGTGGTAAAGAGAAAATTGCACAAAGGCATCATTCCGACTGGAAATTTTCGGAGCCCGAGGACGAGAACAGTGTTCGTAGCATTTACCGCTTGTTAGACCAAACAGGGGACTATGCAACTGCTTTCCGCGAAGGCTCTACTCAACCTTAAAACGAGAAACTTCCTTAATCAATATATCAATGCTTACCTTATTTTTGTTGCTTAAATCATTTACACTGTTTACTGCAACATTAATCTGTTCCGCGCCGGAAGCCATTTCGCCCATCCCATTGGTTATTTCCTGAGTAACCATTTCCAGGTTCTTGCCTTCCTTGATTACTTCTTTGGAGCCTTCAAGCATTTCTTCGGAGCCGCTTTTTACATGCCGGGTAATTTCATTCACACTGCTAACACCCTGAAGGAGCTGGTTGGAACCTGTACCCTGTTCTTCCATTGCGTTACGAATGGTTACTTCCTGATCCGCTACGGTCTTGACACATGAGTTTATGGTTTCAAACCGGCTTAAAACATTTTCGGTAGAGTTAGTGATCTTGTCGATAGAATTCTTCATTGTTTTTAAAACATTGCTAATCGTCTTGGATTGTTCGCTGGAACTTTCTGCAAGTTTGCGAATTTCTTCAGCCACAACAGAAAAGCCCTTGCCCGCTTACCCTGCTTGCGCAGCCTCTATGGCGGCATTCATCGAAAGCAAGTTTGTCTGGCTGGCAATATTTTCCATTACCGAGTTGATTTCCAAAAGCCCTTCGGATTCTTTGGAGATCTCCATAATATCAGAAACGACATCAGACAAGCCGGTGCGGCCTACCTCCGATGCATCCATCAATTCTTTAATATTAGCGGCATTTTTTACCAGTGTCTGATTAACCGACTGAATATTGGCTACCATTTCCTCGATAGCAGAGGAAGCCATAGAAATTTCCGAACTCTGCGTTTCTACATGGTCATTTAATTTATTGATATTAAATGTGATCTGCTCCATGGTTGCGTTCGTTTCCGTTACGCTCGCGCTCTGGTTTAACACCCTGCCCTGAATACTCTGGATATTTGCAGTAATCTGGTTAACGGCGGCGGCGGTTTCGTTCATGTTGCCGGCTAAATTGGATCCTATATCGGACAGGTTTATCGACTCTTGTTTAATATTAATAATAAGATTTTTAATTTTTTCGAGAGTTTGATTAAAGTAACGAGCCAAATCTCCGACTTCATCGCTGGATTGAATAACGATGCGCTTTGTCAGATCTCCTTCACCCTCGGAAATATCTTTAAGGGTCTCCGTTACAGTGACTAAAGATTTGGTCGCTCCATTGAGAACAAAGAAAACAATTACAGCGGCAAGCACTACTGCTATCGCCGCCAGGATAATGATAAACCGGGTTAAGGCATTTGCCTCTTTGTAAATAATGCCTGAGGTTGAACCTATCAATACCGACCAATGATGATCTGAATTGCCCAATTGGATGGGTCTAAT
>JAITUR010000018.1 GCA_031286205.1 Treponema sp. | reverse complement strand
ATTTCCGGCGTTTGCGCAAGGGTTCTTGCAAGAAAAACACGCTGCAATGTTCCGCCGGAAAGCTCGTTGATCATCCGCTCTTTTATATCCCAAATATCCAGCTTAATTAAAATATCTTTTATTATTTCCCTGTCTTTGCCGGAAAGACTTTTAAAAATTGATTCTGAATAGACATAACGCCCTGTCGAAACTGTTTCGTAAACTGTGTAGGGAAAATATACTTGCGCGCTCTGGCTGAGTATTGCAATTTTTTTTGCAAACTCCTTGCGCGGGAATTTTGCAATGTCGATGCCGGCAGAACCTTCGTCTTCCAGCGTTACAAGCCCGCGGTAATCAATTATGCGCGCAATGGCTTTTAGCAATGTACTTTTCCCGCTTCCGTTTGGTCCAAGCACACAGAGGCTTTCTCCCCTGTTTACTGTAAAATTGATATTGTGAATAATATCCGTTTTGGTATATCCCGCATAAACTTCTTTTACAACTAGCATTTTTTCCCCCGAAAGTAAACCCATGCAAAAAACGGCGCGCCAATCAGCGCGGTAATTGCCCCTACCGGCAGTTCCGAAGGAGAGATAATTGTCCTTGCGGCAAGGTCTGTAACTACCATTAAAGACCCTCCAAGAAAAAACGACATAGGAATAAGATGTTTATGATTCGATCCTATTATACGGCGCGCCGCGTGGGGCGCAATTAAATCGACAAAACCAATAACGCCTGAAAGAGCAACAGCGGCTCCTGTCAGCACGGCGCAAAGAGCAAGAAGATTTTTCCGAACCTTGCCGGTTTCCACCCCTGTAGAAACAGCCTGATCGTCGCCAAAACTTAAAATGTCCATTTCTTTTGTGTAAAATAAAATTCCGATAGTACCGATTGCAAAAAACGGCAAAAGTATAAGAATATAACTCCAGCCGCGCATGGCAAAACTTCCCATCTGCCACAAGGCAATACGGCGAAGGTCGTCGGAAAAAATCGCGCTTAAAGTTGTAAGCACTGCATTCAGAAAAAGCGAAAGAACCATGCCGCACAAAATGATTGTGTTGCTCGACACAGAGCCAACAGTTCCTGATTTGTCAATGCGGGACGAAAAGGCGGCGACAAAGAAAACCGTGGCAAGACCAAAAATAAAACCGGTAAGCGGCAGGGTAAAAATGCCAAGAAGGGGAATAGCAATCCCGCTTATAATGATAAGCCCGGCTCCCAAAGATGCGCCGGAGGAAACTCCCAAAATGTAGGGCGAGGCAAGCGGGTTTCGTAAAATAGATTGGCACACAGCGCCGCTCATTGCAAGGCAGCCGCCAACGAGGAACGCTAGGAGTACCCGCGGAAGCCGAAGCAGCCACACAATGGAAACATTGGCGGGGTTTATTTTTGGCGAAAGCGGCACTCCAAAAATTTTGTGCAGTGTTATTAAAATAGTGTCGCCCAAACTTATGCCGGAACTGCCAAGCGAGGCTGCCGCAGCGATTATTGCAAGAGAGACAACTGCCCCAACTGCGATGATTTTCCGGCGGCTCATGGGTGTACAGCCTCCGCCATTTGCCGCAGAGCCAAAACAATGCGGGCGGAGTGGCGCACAGAAGAATCGGTATCAATTTGATAAACACGGTTGTTGGCAACGGCGTTTATGTGGTTAAAGCCGGGTCTTGCTTTTATTTCGCCGATTGGGTTATCAATATAATTTACATTGGTAAAAATAATATCGGGGTTGCGCTCGATGACTGCTTCTGCGCCGGGCATAACAAGCCATGTTTCGGTTTCAAAAATATTTCGCGCGCCAATAATCGTTATCATGTCGTGAATAAAACTGTCTTTTCCAAACGACATCATCTCCGGCGCGGCGGAAATTTCAAAGTAAACCGATGCGAAGCTGTGAGATACCGGCGCTTTGTTGTACGCTGCGATTTGTGTAATTTCCGCTTTCATCGAGTTGATTAATTCCTTGCCCTTGTCTTGCGCTTGCAGTAAATCCGCTATAAACGCAATGTCGTTGTAAATATCTTCGATACTTTTGCTCATAGAAATATATACTACGGGGATACCAATTTCCCGCAGCAGCCGGAACGGGTCCTCGCCGCTTCCCGTTGGATTGTGTCCGCTTGCAATAATTATATCCGGCTTAAGATTGATAATTACCTCTGCATCGGGATAAAAAAAATCCAGAAGCGGCAGTCCGGCAGGTATTTGGGAGCAGCCTTCGGGAGCCAAAATACCCGCAGAATGTTTGTCTATGGCAACAAGCTTGTGCGCCAAACCAAGATCGGCAATAATTTCCGTATTGGAAGGCGCAGTAGAAATAATCCGGTTGATATTGCCGCTGGTTTGCACTGTCCTTCCGCTGCACCCGAAGATAAATAATATTGCTAAAACCACGCCCCATCTATTTTTTAACATCATAATTTACCCTTAATCCCAATGTTATAGTAATTCCCGGCATGGGATAATCATAGAACGATTCATAAGAAGTGTTAAGAATGTTCCGCAGCGCCCCAAAGACCGAATAGTTATCCCCAATTTTTTGATTAACAGTTGCATTAAGCAAAAAACACGGCTTTAATGATACAGTATTAGCAGTGTTGTGGTAGCGCAGGCTTTCAAAATGCCCGCTAATTAAAAAAGAGCCGGTGCTCCAAACAAAATCCAGCGAACCGCTGACAGTGTGTTCAGGGTTGTAGGGTATCCGCTTGTTGGATGCAAATGTATATCCATAACTTAAAAGATAGCTAACCAAATATTGATACGAAACCGAAGGGATAATTTTTTTAACAGGTCCAATGGAGACAGGTATTTCAAAAGCGGCTTTTGTCTCCAGTCCAAATATAACCGCCTCTCCAACATTTTCGGGCCGCCAGATGCCGCCAGTACCGGCAAACCAATGAATAGAATCTTTTATCCATTGGGTAAAAAACGCGCCTTCCAATTTTGCAAAATCATTTTGCCATGCCGCGCCAATGTCTGCGCCCCAGCCGTCTTCCGACCGCAAAGTTGGATTGCCCCCGCCATACATGGCGCCCCCGCCCGACCAGTACAATTCTTCAAAATCGGGAAACTTAAAATTGCGGAAATAGTTGTTTTTTATTGCAAAGTTATCCGTAATATTCCACAGGATACCAAGTTTTGGAATTATCTCCACTGCCGCCGAACCCTCTGTTGTAAAGACGGCTTTTGCCGAGGGGATAACAAGTAAGCGTTCAGTGACAGTCCATTCTGCTGTCAGATAAACACCGCCATCATGTCTGCTTCTGTTTCCAACTTCTGTTGAATCAAGATAAATAAACTTGTAATCGATGCCGCTGCGCAGAGTAAGCCTCTCCGCCGCAAACCATTTCCAGCGGTTAATTACGCTTATACTTTGCTGATCATGTCGTGAGCCGGCAGCGGCGGCAGGCGGAGTATAATCGCGGTAATTGAAATGCCATGCCAGCGACAGCTCGGCGGCAAGTTTGTCGTGAAAAGCTCGCGGCATATCAACCATAAAACTTTGACGGGCAGAAAAATCCTGTTGAGTCCCAAAGCTGCCGGAAAAACCGGAAGTAGGAAAATTGCTGTCGCCGTAGTAAATGTTTGATGAAGCAATCAATTTTGTTAAATTCTGTAATTCCCAAACAAGCGAAACAGAACCGCCCGTGTCCCACACTTCGTTGTTATCCTTGCGGCGGGTGCGCTCGTTATAATCGGTAAAAAGAAAATGGTTCTGCGCTCGGTTAAAAAACAAATTGGTAGAAAACGAAAAATCGCCGCCGCCATAAACTGCAAAAAGTGTACAGCTTTGCGTGTCCAGCAAATCTTCCCAGCGAGGACTTTGCGTTTCTCCGTTACGCCCACGGTATTCCCCCGGCATGGCGGAAGTATTAAATACAGAGCCGCCAATCCTTAACCCCGGCATTTGTTTTTTTACGGTAACAATGTTAATTACCCCGCCAAACGAACCCGAAACATTGTACTTTGAGTCCGAGCCGCCGTAGATAACCTCGATTCGTTCGATAGAATTAAGATCGATTTGTTCAAGGTTAAACCTTCCATCCATTGATGAATTTACCTGAACACCGTCCACAAGAATCGCCATGCGCTTCGAATCGAATCCGCGCAAATTTATTCCCGCCTGATTTCCATAACCGCCGTAGCGGACAATGTTTAAACCAAGTGTTTCCTGCAAGAGGTCTGCAATATCCGCCGCACCCCTGCGCTCGATTTCTTCCCTGTCAACAACAGCCATCTGTTGACTGGTTTGCACCGTTCCCACAACCGTGATGCCTTTGGTATCATCAAAAAGCAGCTCGTCGTCATCAGTGGAGACATCCTGCGCAAAAAGAGAGAAGGGCAGCAGTATGAAAAGCAGGGGGAAGTATTTTATCATTGTTTTATATATGTTGGCCAATATGCGGCATATGTTCCCGCCGTATCTTCCGTGAATTTAACTTTTGCTTCCTGCATGGTATTTGTCGCCGGAATTGGGTCTGCGGGATAATCAGAAGGTGTAGAAAAATCTCCTTGCGTACCGGTTAAATTTCTAAAATAAACACCAATATAATCACCTTCTGGCGGTTCTTCCGTGCTAAAATCTTTTGGTTTATTGGTATACTTAATAAAAATGATTCCGGCAGTACGATTGTTGTTAAAGAATATTATTTCCTTAATGTCACCTTTGTAACTTGACTCAAACATTCCCTCAGATCCGTCATCATATTCAAGTGTCTCTGCGCTTAAATTGATAATATAAGCATCGCCATAACTTTCTTTCCAAGTACCGTCAAGCGAAGGGTAGTAATCCTCATCGTCCGGCGGCGGACACCCCATAAACAAAAAAGCAAACAGCATAACCAAAGCAACAATAATCTTTGCGCTTCTGCTTTCCATGCGATAAAGTTTAGAACTTTTCATAAAACTCTCCTTTTCGAAGAAGCCTGACCATGCAGTCAGGGCATAAAAAGACCGGTTATGCCAATAACAAAATTCGATGACGAGAATTTTTTTTAGACAGGTAACGGTTTTTCATGGGCTTTTTTCCTCGAAGCCTGAAAATAGTGCCGCTTCCACAAGGAAGGGCGTATATCAAAGTTTCCTGGCTTATGGGCTATTCTTCTGCCGATCTTCCCACCCGACTACTTAAACAGTCGAACAGTGATCGTAAATGGCAAAATCTTCCCAATTACAGTTACGGGTTAGCGGAGGAATTCGCATCCGGTAGGTGCGGCACCCCACTTCCTTTGAAATATACTCTTGTAAATTAACTTATTTTTACGGATGTGTCAAGGCGGATACCGCGTGGACAGATACCTTTCTAAGTTTCAATTCTGCTTCTTTTCCAAGGCATTTTTGCACAGAAACCCTCTGTAAAAGGCTGTTATTACCAGTGGTTATTGTATTTTTACATAGAAGCTTTGCCGGTATTTTGAATAATTTTTGTGTTATTATACTATAATTTGTTGTTTTTATTGTTACTTAGTTAAATTAAATTAAATGAATATTTATATTGACAAAAGTTTATTTCTAATGATAAATTAAGAAGAGATGTATTTTGTAAGGAAGTTGTTGAACAACTTTATGGAATTAAA
>JAITUR010000002.1 GCA_031286205.1 Treponema sp. | reverse complement strand
AACAGGTCCTTCGTTTATAAGCCGTGCTTTTTTTCAGCTAAGGGACGGCAATGTTTTTATTATGTCTTTTTTTTTTTTTTTTAACATAATTGATCATTACTCGGTTTTTATGTTGTTTGTCGATAAATACGGAAATCCCTGTTACCTGGATCCGGGTATTTCTGTCTGGGAAACGGAAGAAGTCAGAATATCAATAGAAAGACCTCTTACCGTTAAATATATAGATAAAGTAGTATTTCAGGATATTGTAAATGAATCGGGATTAATAGAGTCCGGTCAAGTTCAACTCCGCCAGGATTTTCTAAATGAATTTTAATTCAAAATTTATTTTTTACACATTATGTATATTTTATACCTTTAATTTGATTTCTTGCAGTTCCGACAAACTTGCTGTAGAGAATTTGGTAATAGAGCGGGAGGGACAAGTGGTTGCCGTTGTAAAAGCAGAAATGGCAATTACTCAGGAAGAACGCAGACAGGGGTTAATGTACCGCGAAAAATTGCCCGACGGCGAAGGAATGTTTTTTGTTTTTGAAAATGACCATATACTGTCTTTTTGGATGTTAAATACAAGTATTCCATTGTCTATAGCTTTTATAACAAATAATGGCAGTATTATCGAAATTAGGGAATTGTACCCCCACGATGAAAATTCGGTATTTTCCAGCCGTCCCGCAAGATATGCCCTGGAAGTTCCCCAAGGGTGGTTTGTGCGCGCGGGTGTTAAGATTGGGGATAGAATTAGGGTAGAAGATATTTATTTGAATAAAAGCCGATAATACATTATATTTAAATTAACATAAAATATTGATACAAAGGGGAAAAAATTGTTTAACGGTTTAACCAAGCGAGTACAACGGCTGCTTTCTGCAAATGCACAAGAAGAGGCTAAAAGATTCAATTCGGATCAGCTATTGCCGGAACATATTATTATTGCAATGCTGAAAGAAGGCGGCGGAACTGCCTGTAAAGCTCTTATGTTCCTGCGTATAGATCTTGGTGAATTTAAACATATTCTGGAAAGCTCCATTCCCAGAATCCCCGGTTTAATTATTAAAGGAGATGTTCCTCCGTCAAAAAGAACAAAAAATATGCTGGATATTGCCACAGAAGAGGCAAGGGCGCTTGGCAGTGATTTTTTAGGTACAGAACACTTGCTTTTTGCCGCCATGAGGGAACAGGATTCCAGCGTACAAGTTTACCTTAATCAGAGAGCCGTTGACACGGAAATGATGAGGGTAATTATTCAAACTACTTTTAATAAGCCGGGGTACAGAAGCGACGGCGAATTTGTTGGAGCGGAACTTTCTGCAAAGACGGAAAAGCATCAGCCTTATTATGTGCACAGGGAACGGACTGCTGTGCATCACAAAAATTCAACAGAAACAGAAAGAGTTGGTCCTCGTATTAAACCTGCTGTTTATCCGGTTCTTACTCCAACCTTGGATAATTTTTCCCGGGATTTAACCGCAATGGCAAGAGCCGGAAAAATGGATCCTGTTGTCGGAAGAAAAAACGAAATTAACCGTGCTGTCAGAATCCTTGCGCGCCGTACAAAAAATAATCCCATTCTTGTCGGAGAACCGGGAGTTGGAAAATCTGCTATTGTAGAAGGACTTGCTCAATTATTGGTAAGCGAAGCAGTCCCTGAAGCTCTGGCAGGAAAACGAATTCTTTCTTTAGATATGGGATTAATAGTTGCCGGCACAAAGTATCGCGGCGAGTTCGAAGAGCGAATTAAAAAAATAATCCGCGAAGTTAATCAGGCGGAAAATATTATTTTATTTATAGACGAAATACATTCTATAATTGGAGCGGGAGGAGCGGAAGGTTCTTTGGATGCTTCCAATATGTTAAAACCGGGTCTTTCCAGAGGCGAGATTCGTTGTATTGGCGCTACAACAATGGATGAATACCGCAAACATTTCGAAAAAGATGCCGCCCTTGAACGCCGCTTTCAGGCGGTTATTGTAGAAGAACCTGCCTTTGAAGATACAATAGAAATATTAAAAGGTATTCAAAAAAAATACGAAGAACATCATCTGGTTCGATATTCCGAAAGCTCGGTATTGCTTGCAGCAAAACTTGCGCAGCGGTATATTATGGGAAGATTTATGCCGGACAAGGCAATTGATATACTTGATGAAGCAGGCGCAATGCGTAAGCTGGAAACGCGCGAACAGCCGCCGGAAATTGCCAGCCTGGAAGCGGAAATTGCTCATTTGTGCGAAGCAAAAAATGCCTATGTCAGCGCGCAGGATTACGAGAATGCGGCGGAAGTACGCGATAAAGTCCGCCTTTTAAGAGAGCGGCTGGATGAGGCTCACTCGGCATGGATGAGGGCGTCTCAAAATGACTGGCCGGTTGTTTCGGATGATGATATTCGTCAGGTGGTAACAGAGGCGACAGGAATCCCTGTTATGCATTTGGAAGAACAGGAATCGCGCCGTTTACTCCAGATAGAAGAAGAACTGCAAAAAGATGTAATAGGTCAGGACGATGCCATTAATCGAATATCGGCTGCCATTCGGCGAAGCAGGGCAGGAGTTTCTTCTCCGCGCCGTCCAATGGGTTCGTTTATATTTTTGGGTCCAACAGGCGTTGGAAAAACCCTGCTTGCAAAAAAAATATCCCAATACCTTTTTGCAAACGAAGATGCTCTTGTAAGAATAGATATGTCTGATTATATGGAAAAACACAATGCATCCCGCCTTGTTGGAGCGCCGCCCGGTTATGTTGGTTATGAAGAAGGCGGAATGTTAACGGAAAAAATCAGACGCAACCCCTACCGTGTTATTTTATTTGATGAAATAGAAAAAGCGCATCATGATATATTTAACATTTTATTGCAGGTGCTGGAAGAAGGCGAGCTTAGGGATTCTCTTGGACATACCGTAAACTTCCGCAACACTGTAATAATTATGACAAGCAATGCAGGAGTTAGGGAAATTTCCAAAGATTCCCGCCTTGGTTTTAATTCGGGGTCAGGTCTTATGAATGCAAAAGAAATTGAAACTGCCGCCATGCAGGAGCTTCGCCGTATTTGTAATCCTGAATTTATAAACAGGGTAGATGAAATTGTAATATTTAACACGCTTAACCGCGAACAAATAGATAAAGTCTTTGACATTGAATTTGATGAGCTTACCCGCCGTCTTGCGGAGCAGGAATACAGCTTACGCATTAAATCTTCCGCCAGAAGCTTGCTTGCAGAAAAAGGCTGGGATCCTAAATTTGGCGGCCGTCCTTTACGCAGGACAATTCAAAAAGAGCTGGAAGCGCCATTATCCGAATTATTGCTGGAAGAAAGCTGGCCACCCGGAACCGTATTTACGGTTGACGGCAAGGGGAATGAGATAAAAATAAAAGCTAAATCCCCTGTAGAAACCGGGCAAAAAACGGCGGAATTATTACACTGTTAATAAAACAAAAAACATTGTATAATTTATGCAATGATACATATTTTTGATGTTGATAACACAGTAATAAAAAGAACAAGCGCGTGGTATTTTTTACTGGATGCATTAAAAGAAAAATTAATAAAATATTCTCAGGTTAATCGTTTACCTGTAGATTTAATTAAATACAAACTTGCCCGTCCGGACAATGATTTTATAGAAAATGTTGTTAAAAATCTTGCGGGTATAAAAAAATCGGAACTGGAGCGCATCGCTGAAATTTGTTTCGAAAATAGAATTAAAGATAATATTTACACCGGAATTATGGAAATAATTAATGATATTCTACAAAAAGGAGAAAGGGCAATATTTGCAACCTCGTCTTTTGATTTTATAGTATATCCATTGGAAAAGTTTTTAAAAATCGAGGGTTCTCTTGCTACGAAAATGGAATATAACAATGGCTGCACTACAGGATTATTGTCCGGAGAAAGTTTATTTGGCGTAAAGAAAAAAGAAGCCTGTAAAATATGGATGAAGCAGAACAATATCGATCCTAAAGATACCTGTTTTTATTCGGATTCTTATACAGATATTCCATTGCTTGAATATTGCGGCATTGCCGTAGCCGTAAACCCGGACAGAATATTAAAAAAAGAAGCAAAAAAACGCGGCTGGAAGATACTGCGGTTAAAAGAAACAGGAACCTGCTTAAAATAACCCCTAAAAAATATCGTAATATTCTACCAAAAAACATAATATACCCTGTCTGAAATGCGAATATTTGGTAAAAAATGTAAAAAAATATTAAAAATCTTGTATATATCTTTTCATTTTTTATCAATATTTTTATAATATAGTTATGAAAAACAACAAAAGTATTTACAAAGAAGGGTTTGCGTACCCGTTTTTAACATCATTTTTTTCTCCGTTTTTACGACCGCGTTTATTAAAAACCCTGTTTTCTATTTTTTATAATTTCTTTTTTGCTCAGCACCGTGCCGCCTTTTTGCCGGGCAGGATTCCCGTAAAAGATGTTGATCATCCATTAGACGGCAAGGTTCCCTTTGTTCCAAGGTGGATTACAATTTATATCGACTTTGTATTTTTTTGGACAAGGATAGTGTCGTTTTATTTAAAACGATACGGCCGCAAGGGATACAAAACAGTAGGTTCTTTTATTACATCTATGGGTCGTTTATACGAATATGCCGGAGAGGTTTACACAAAATGTTTTTCTACTACAAAACGGCCTTTTTACATTGCCCGCCCCCGTTTTTTAATGATTCATCTTTTAGATCCGCATTTAATGTGCATACCAAGCCTTCATGTAATGATAGTGATTCATGCATCGACCATGTTCGAAAAAATAGCAAAAGATTATAATGACGATGCCGCTCTTCAAGATCAGATTCAGGTAATGAAGCAGGGTGCACTGGCAATTACCCAGGCGGTGCTTTATGTAAAACAGCACAGCGTTAACTGTATTCCTGCCGCTATGTATGCCATGACCAAATACACACCGGATTTATTTTCCAGGGAAGATGCCGTTAAGTTTACAGAGCAGCTTTTTTCGCCGCCTAAGGGTATAGGTCCTGCTCCAAAAGGCTGTCGTGTACATCCATCTGCATCTCCCAAGACAGAATTGCCGGAAGCGGACAAGGCGGAAATAAAAGCGCATATACTTACCCTGTATAACAAATTTTTAGAAGAGGGCAAAACAGCTAAAAGCTGGGAAGAACCGCTTGTGAATTTCTTGCGGAAGATAAATTAATATATCTTGGTAAAAACCATGGTTTCACCATCGTCAGTAATAGTCAGGGTTCTTCCGGATACACTGTAATTTAACCTGGAATCATCAATAATAATTACATCTTTAGAGAAGCTGAATACTAATCCCAGCCATTCATCATCATCTTCTTCCCATACAGCCATAATGTTTCTTGTAAACAAAAGATAGAAAGTATAGTCTGGATAATAGTTATAACGGGCATCTCTTGTTGTTTTCCAGATACCCTCAAGCGGATTTGCAATGGGCCGGGCTTTTGTATAGGTTCCGGTTTCACTGCTGTCTTCCGAATCTGTAAGGGTAAGTGTATTGCCGGAAAGACGGTAATTTAAAACTTCTTCTTCGTCCCAAATATTAATACTTCTGGAATCCATAGTAAAAATACCGCCGAAATATTCGTTATCGTTTTGTTCTTTCATTAATATAACATTACCAAAGAAGACAATTTCCTCGCCAAACCAGGGTTCTTCGCCCCTTCCGTTCCATATCCAGCATCCTTCAAGAGAACTGGCTCTAATTTCTTGCGCCCCTACCCATCCGGTTAATAAAAAACAAAGGGCAAAAAATAACAATGTCTTTTTCATATCTTACTCCTTAAGTAAGTATATCATACTTTTAGATTTTTCGTAAATTATCCTTGATACAGCTTCTTCCAGTCTTTCCCGCGGCAATGTTCCATTATTAATCGCAGTTATAAATGCCGTGTGGGTGCGCCGTAAATCTGCAGGCCAGACCATTACCATGTCGGCTCCTGCCGCGACCGATGCCGCCGCGGCAATTTCCGGACGCATATTCCCGGCTGCTGCCATGTTAAAATCGTCGGCTATTATTATTCCGTTAAAACCAAGTTCGCTTCTTAATAAGTCGTTCATTACAACGGAAGATAAACTTGCGACTTTATTGTCTATTGCGGGAATAATTGTATGCGCTGCCATTACCGCTCTTGCACCGCTCGATATTAAAAAAGAAAACGGATAAACATAATCTGCCAGGGTTAAATCTTGCAGGGAATCAATATCCAAATTAACAATAGAAGCAGAGTAGTGCGGGTCTTTTCCCGCGCTGCCGGGGAAATGTTTTACAACACATATAATACCGGCATCCTTCATTCCATATAAAAAAGCGGCGGCGGCTTTTGCGGTAAAAACCGGATTGGAACTATAAGAACGGCTGTATAAAAAATCGCGGTTATCGTCATTTAAATATTCTGCCACAGGAGCAAAGTTCATGTTAAAACCAAGAGAAGCCAATTCCAGCCCCGCTTTATAACTGTCTTGCCGGATAATTGTTACAGCTCCCTCTTGTTCAGTATCCCAATAATATCTTGCGGCGGGAAGGTCTGCAACTCCGCGCCGGAGACGATTTACCGTTCCTCCTTCGTGGTCAACTGCGACAAAAGGTGGAATCCCCGAATGTGCGGCAATAAATGTGGAAGTTTCCGCTATTAAAGCGCGGATAGAATTATTGTCAGTGTTTAGATTTTGCCGGAAAAGCATAACACCGCCTGCCGGAATATCCCCCAATAGTTCTTTCATTTGAAGCGGAAGATATCCCCTGCCGTCGATGCCGGTAATTATTACCTGCGCGGCAAGAAGATTATCGTTCATGGATGCAGCAATTTCCTGTGCCTGTATCCAAAGCGGATCCGGCAGAATAATCTGCGGCAAGCTGTCGGCAGGCAAGATGATCTGTTTTTCCTGCCGTTTACAAGAAAAGAGTAAAATACAAAGTGTACAAAAAATTAAAAATAAATAAAAAACTTTGTGTTTTAGGAATTTCATCGTTCAGATTTTTTTTCGAAATGCGAAAACACTAAAGTAAAACTTGCTCTTCCCTGCGATACGCTTCGCAGACTTGTCATAAAACCAAACATTTTTTCCATTGGAGCAGTTGCTTTAATTTCATCGATATCGGTTTTAGAGTTCATACTAAGAATTTGTCCGCCGCGCTGGGTTACAAGACTCATAACTTCTCCTACAAATTCATGCGGGCTTGTAAGATCTACCGCCATAATTGGTTCCAGCAAGATGGGCGAGGCATTGCGGGCAGCTTCGTCGAATGCCATGCTGGAGCAGGCTTCGAAAGCAAACTCCGTGCCTGTTTGTTCGGAATAGTTAAAGTTTGTAACAGTCGCGAGTATATCTATGCAGGGATACCCCATTACAATACCGGACGCAAAAGCGCCTGTTACTCCGCGTTCTATACTGTCTTTAATTTCGTCGGGGATAGAACCTTTAGCCGCAAATACATATTTATTGCCGCTGCCTCTTTGCGCAGGTTCCAGTTTAATGGTAATAGATGCGGCATTTTCCTTGCCCGCAATTATTTTGGAGAAATTTTCTGAATGTTCGATTGATTTACTTATAGATTCCCTGTATGTTACCTGCGGATTCCCCGCTTTTGCGCCAAGTTTAAATTCTTTAAGAATACGAGTTACAAGTACATCCAAGTGGAGTTCTCCCATGCCGGAAATTATTATCTGTCCGGTCTCGTCATTTTCCCTTACGGTAAATGTTGGGTCTTCTTTGCCAAGAATGGCAAGTATGTCTTTTAACTTATCCTGATCCGATATAGTTTTAGGTTCGATCGAAATGGAAATAACAGGTTCGGGAAACTGCATTTTTTCCAGAAGCACAGGCCAATTTTCTCCGCCAATTGTGTCGCCTGTCTGCGCAAGTTTCATTCCGATAATTACGCCAATGTCGCCTGCGGAGAGGGTTTCGATTGCATCAGACTTGTTGGAGTGCATGCGGAGAATTCTATTTGCTCTTTCGCGTTTTTTCTTTCCAATATTATAAACAGAAGTACCGCTTTTAATTGAGCCGGAATACATTCTTACATAACAAAGGCTTCCTGCTTCCCGGTCGTTTTGAATTTTAAACACAAGCCCAAGCGGCTGCTCCTTGGGGTTGCATGGAATAGTAATATCTTCTTCTTTTTTTAAGTTATGCCCTGCGGCAGGTTCTGTCTCGTCCGGAGAGGGAAGGTAATCGACAATTGCATCGATAATTGGCTGAACTCCAAGATTACGGCGGGATGCGCCTGCAAACATTGGCAGGATTTCCCTTTTAAGAACAGCTTTACGAATCTCTGTTTTTATTAATGCAGCCTCGATCTCTTCGCCTGCAAGATATTTATCGGTAATTGTTTCGGAAGTGCCGGACAAGGTGTCGATTAATTTTTCCCGCCATTCTTTTGCCATAGCTTCGCGTTCTGACGAAATACCGGAAAGTGTCATGTTCTCGCTGTTTTCCTGCCATCGGATTTCCTTCATTTCGATTAAGTCGATAACGCCTTCGAAAGAGCTTTCTTTACCGATAGGAATTTGCAGTGCGGCAACCGGTATTTTTAATTTTTTATTTACATCTTCCAAAACATTAAAAAAATTTGCTCCAAGCCGATCCATTTTATTTACAAAACCTATGCAGGGAACCTTGTATCTTGTTGCCTGCCGCCATACGGTTTCAGTCTGAGGTTCGACACCGCTTACTGCGTCAAAAAGCGTTATAGCGCCGTCAAGCACACGCAGGGAGCGTTCTACTTCGGCGGTAAAATCAACATGGCCGGGAGTATCGATTATATTGATTTGACAATCTTTCCAGTAGGTGGTAGTAGCGGCGCTTTGGATAGTTATACCGCGTTCCTGTTCCTGCTCCATCCAGTCCATGGTAGCTTCGCCGTCGTCCACCTCGCCAATACGGTGGCTCTTGCCGGTATAAAAAAGGATTCTTTCGGTAGTAGTAGTCTTGCCGGCATCAATGTGGGCCATGATGCCTATATTTCTCATTTTGCTAAGCATATATACTATAATACTAAGTTGTAATTATTTAGTAAATATACGATAATTAATATATGGCTATTGGAATTTCTTATGTATTTGTTACTCCCTATACTGTCGCCAAAAGCAGAACCGGCGGGGTGCTTTCCCGGCTGCTTTCCAGGACAGATCTGGAATTGGTGGGAGCCCAAATTTTTGCTCCGGATAAAGAGTTTGCGGATACCTATGCAGAATCCCTTAGGGAAAGAGCTCCGCAGAATCAGCTTATGCTTTTGTCGGATTATGTCAAACATTACTTTGCCCCTTCCGGCGGCAGACCCCACAGAACGCTTCTTTTGTTATTTAAGGGGGAAAATCCCTGCGAACAACTGCTTAATGTCTGCGGCCATTTATATACCAAACATGTAGAAGTTGATGCCCTTGTGGGGGAAACAATCCGCGACACATATTCCGACCTTATTTTTGATGTTCACGATCCAGACGAGGTAAGATACTTTGAGCCTGCCGTTCTTACTCCAAGATCCCAGGAAGAAGCAAATAAAGACCTTAAATTAATAGCCGACTTTCTTGACGGCAAGGAAAACCTTGTCCAGAATGTTGTGTATCCCGATCCGTCAAAGATAGAAAGAACCCTGGTTATTATAAAACCGGATAACTGGACACAGAATTCATCCCGTCCGGGAGCAATTATCGATATGTTTTCCCGTACCGGCTTGCGTATAGTCGGCATTAAAGTTCATCGATTTTCCCTGGCGGAAGCTTTGGATGTTTACGGTCCTGTAGAATCCGTATTAAAAAATAAACTTGCGGAAAATTTCGGCAAAAGAGCCCAGTCTATACTGGAAAGAGAATTTGAGTTTAAACTTAGCAATGATATGAGCGAGTTAATTATTAACAAGTTTGGCTGTGAATGCGCAAGTAATCAATTTCATAAGATTGTAGAATTTATGTCCGGCAAACGCCCCGGCGATGAAGCTATAGATGATCCTATGCAAAAAGGCACTGTTAAATGCATGATCCTTGTTTATGAAGGCGAAAACGCTATCGGTAAAATCCGGGATGTACTGGGATCGACAGACCCAAGCCAGGCACGCTACGGCACTGTACGAAAAGAGTTTGGCAGCAATGTTATGGTAAACACAGCCCATGCATCGGACTCTATGGAAAGCTTCGAAAGAGAAGCTAAAATAGTAAGAATAAACAATAATTCGCTATCGTTAATTATTCGTGATAATCTATAAGCGTTACAACGGGAGTAGGGTCTAAGATATTTTTATAATTTAAAAAAGGAAGACCGACAATCCCAAAAATTTCCGGAACAATAGAGCCGCCTTCCGTTAAAAGAGACCTTGCGGCATTTAAGGTTCCGCCAGTTGCAATTAAATCGTCGGATAATAAAATACGCTTGCCTTTCGGTATATCCGCCAAGTGAACTTCTATTTCCGCCTGAGCATATTCCAGATCGTACTTTTTAGATAAAGTAACACCGGGAAGTTTTCCTTTTTTTCGGACGGGGATAATCGGAATATTCATGGCAACAGCAAAAGGGGCGGCAAATAAAAACCCGCGGGCTTCTATGGCGGCAATAGCGTCAATTTCTTTATCTTTGTAGAGCTCTACCATTTTGTCTATACAGTATTTAAATGCCGCAGGAGTAGCTAAGATACTTGTAATATCATAAAAAAGAATGCCTTTTTTGGGAAAATCAGGAACTTTTCGGATATAGTCGTCGAGGTTTAATGACATGGTATCAGCCTATTACATGATTTTTTTAAGCCATTTATTAACGGTATCCTGGGTTATATCTTCAGGAATTAATAAAGGTTCGCCGTAAGAGGCTTCAGAATCTGCAATTATAGTTGTCAGGTATTTTACGGTTTTTTCGTTTAAGCCAAAGAGCCCGCATTTTCTGGAAGCCAAATTTATATGCGCAAGCAGCTGAGAAAGATATTCGAAGGTTTTTGGTTTGGGCTTTTTACACCCAATAAAAAATATGTCCATAGGTAAAATGTCGTTTCCGGCAAATTTTTTGGCAGGACATATTTTTACCCTGTAATCAACAAGAGCTTGTTTGATTAACAACGCGGTAGTTCTGACTGACCTTGAGCCGTCTGTAATTATTAAAGCTTTTTTCTTTCCCACAATATTATCCTACACAATTTGTTTAATTTTGTCAATTATTAGCTGTAGTGCCTAAACCTTCAACGGAATAATTAACAATTATCCAGAAATTGTCCTTTTTTTCAAGATCATAAGTATATCGTCTTAACTCGGTATAATTTGGATGCCTGAACCTTAAAAGCGCAGTAACCTTGCCTTCGTTATTGTCATAAACAGTCCTAAGTATTTCAAAAGAGGTCGGAATTACGCTAATATCGCCGTCAACTACAGCATTTTGAAGATTTTGGCGGTATTCTGCGGTCATTCGCCTGCGTCCTTCTTCGTTTTCTGCCTGCCACCTGCGCCTTTGAAGGGGATCACGGGAAAGCATGGCTTCCAGGTCAAGGTACAGGAAGAATCGTTCCCACTGGGATTGCTGTCTTGCTGTAAGCATATAGGTAACAACAGCGTCCGGGGACAAAGGCTGCCTTACAAGGACAGCGCCTGTAGCAACATCCATTTCCAGGGGGATACCGTCCGGACCCTGAATAAGGGCAGGGCGGATAGAAAGATTTAAATAGTTTGATTCAAGTCCGGCTGACTGGGACGATCTGTATAATTCAGGGTAAACCTTGGCTTTTACCCTGTAGGAGCCGGGCTGGCTAAATGCAATATAATCCTTAAGATCTTCCACAAAGGAAAACGATTCCCCGCTTTCTATGGCAACTTCACGGAAAAACACCTGATTATTCTGAGTCCGTTTGCGTATTAAAGAGTCTGCCTCGGGAACCTGGCGGTTAGTCATTGTTCTTGTATCAAAATCGATAGAAAAAGCCCTTTCGTCCGCCAGTTTAAAGCGGTATGGAACCGGGCTGTTATTGGTAATGGTAACCTGCACAAAGATAGGATCGGTGGTAACATAATAAATCCTTCTGTCGTAAAAGCGGATATTAAACTCAACCTCGCCCCTGACGGTTTCTACGGCAAAGAGAACGGAAAGGCTTGAAAAAACCAGTAAAATTATAAACAAAAATTTAAATACATTTTTCATAACGCTTCCTTTAACATAATTAATTGCATATACTATAATTAACGGCAGAAAAGCATGATTTCTATATCATTTAATGAGCTATTAGACAAAATACAGGCCTCTGAGTCTGTCTCTAAATTCTATAATTCTGTTAAAACCTGGAGCCAGCCCATAGAGCTTGAGGGCAGCGAAGGCTCCCTGACAGGTATATTAACAGCCAAGGCAGCCCTTGCGGCAAAAACCCCGCTTTTTGTTATCGTTCCCAGGGAAACCGATGCCGACGAAATTGCCCACGATTTAGCGGAGCTTAACATTCCTGTAATGAAATTCCCCGGCTGGGGAACAGTTCCTTACCGGGAAATCAGTTTGTTATCCGCAATCTTTGCTGAAAGGGCAAAAATCCTGGGAGAGCTGACAATAAACAAACCGGCAATTATTATTATACCGCAAAGAGCTTTACTTTCTCCTGTTCCGCAGCCGGATTATATTAAAGACCTTTTAATTACTTTAACCGTAAGTTCGGGTATCGATACTGACGCGTTTGTAAAAACATTGATTTCTTACGGTTATATTCGTGTGCTTCGTGTTCAGGTTCAGGGAGAATTTGCCCTGCGCGGAGAAGTGCTGGATATTTTTATTGGCGGAGGAACCGTAGAAACCGGCATGGTTTTTAGAATATTATTGGATTTTGATACTATCGAAAGTATAAAAAAATTCGATCCTGCCATACAGATTACGATAGACGAAAAAATTAATAGTTTGACAATTTATCCTATGAAAGAAATTATATGGACAGATGAACGAATTGAATGTCTGCAAAAAAATCTTTCCGTGTTAAAAGAAATACCTGACGGCGGCAGGGCGTTAATAGAAGAATTAACGGAAAAGCGGAGCGTACAGGGCGAAGAAATATTTTACCCCCTTGCATTTAAGGAAAAAACTTCTTTACTGGATTATCTTGATTCGCGGGGTACTCTGGTTCTTGTAGACAGAGAACGGCTGGAAAATGCGCAGGATGCAATAGAAAAGGAGTATCATAATTTGTATTTGCGATCCTCCAGAGAGAATACCAAGTTCGGTTATCCCATGCCTGAACGAATCCTTCTGAAATATTCGGATTTAATAAATAAATATAAAAATACACAAAACCCGCGCCTTGTTTCTTTTAGATCTATTAAGGGTAAACTGGAATCTGATTATATTAATATAGAACTGCCATGCGAGCCGGCACGCAGTTTTTTTGGCAATATAGATTATCTTAACGATGAATTTTCTGTTTTAATAAAAAGCGGCTGGCAAATTGTAATTGCGGCAGAATCGCAGGTTCAGGCAGAAAGAATAAAAAAAATGTTCGAGCCTTTGGAAAATGCTCTTTCCCCTGCGGCTGAGTCTCTTGCCATACTATCCACGCCTCTTGTTTCCGGATTTTCCCTTCCCGACATCAAGTTAATTTTGATACAGGAAAACGAAATATTCGGACGGCGTAAACACGCTCCTCGTTCTTTAAAAACCGCGCTTTCCAGACCTATTGATACATTTGTAGAGCTTAATCCCGGCGATTACATTGTCCATGTTAATCATGGTATTGGGCTTTTTAAGGGGATAGAGCGGCTTAAATCTTTAGGGCATGAACGAGACTATATTAATATTGAATATGCCGACGAAGAATCTGTCTTTGTTCCTGTAGAGCAGGTAAATCTTGTTCAGCGTTATATAGGAAGCGACGGGCAGCCGCCGCGTTTAGATACTATTGGTTCGAAGAGCTGGGAGAGCCGCAAAAGCAAAGCAAAACAGGCTGCGGAAGAAATTGCGGAAAAACTGATAGGGATTTATTCAAAAAGAAAACAGGCGCAGGGTTTTGCCTTTGGAAAGGATTCGGAATGGCAGACAATGTTCGAAGCCGCCTTTCCTTTCGAGGAGACACCGGATCAAATTCGCTGTATCGAAGAAATTAAAAAAGAT
This sequence comes from Treponema sp., assembly GCA_031286205.1. Classification (GTDB taxonomy): domain Bacteria; phylum Spirochaetota; class Spirochaetia; order Treponematales; family Breznakiellaceae; genus WQXQ01. The sequence goes on along the minus strand of JAITUR010000002.1, from coordinate 14,486 downwards.
ATGGAAAGTCAAAGCCCAATGGACAGGCTTGTCTGCGGCGATGTGGGTTACGGAAAAACCGAAGTAGCGGTGCGAGCCTGCTTTAAAGCTGTAATGTGCGGCAAACAGGCGGCATTTTTGGCTCCAACAACAATTTTGGCGGAGCAGCATTATAATAATTTTTTAGAAAGGTTTTCCCGCTTCCCCGTAAATATTGCAATGTTATCCCGTTTTGTGGACAGAAAAAAAACGCGTATAATACTTCAAAAAGTAAAAAACGGCGAAGTCGATTTATTAATTGGAACTCATCGTATTATTCAAAAAGATGTTCAGTTTAAAAATCTTGGGCTTTTAGTAATAGACGAAGAACAGCGGTTTGGCGTAAAAGATAAAGAACGCCTTAAAGAATTAAAGGCAAATGTTGATTGTTTAACGCTTTCGGCAACCCCAATTCCGCGCACTCTTCATATGAGTCTTGTAAAAATACGCGATATGAGTATTTTGGCTACAGCTCCGCCCGGCCGTCGTCCTATAGAAACCTTTGTAGAAGAATATGATACTAATAGAATAGCGGCTGCAATTCGTACGGAAGTTGAACGCGGGGGGCAGGTATTTTTTCTTCATAACCGTATAGAAACTTTGCGCGACACGCGGGTAAAACTGGAAAAACTTTTGCCGGAAATGCTTGTAGAAGTAGCGCATGGGCAAATGGAATCGCGGGATTTAGAAGATACAATGCGCCGTTTTATTCACGGCGGGTTTCATGTTTTGGTTTCGACTACAATTATAGAAAATGGAATTGATATTCCCAATGTAAACACAATAATTATAGACCGCGCCGATATGTACGGAGTTTCTCAGTTGTATCAATTAAGGGGAAGGGTAGGAAGGAGCGACCGCACAGCGTATGCGTATCTTTTTTATCCCCGGCAAAGAGCACTTACAGAACTTGCAATGAAACGCCTGCAAACAATATCAGATTTTACAGAATTGGGAAGCGGTTTTAAGATTGCAATGAAAGATATGGAAATAAGAGGAGCCGGAAATCTTCTTGGGCGGGAACAATCCGGTTATATTTATTCTGTGGGTTTTGATTTATATTTAAAACTTTTGGAACAGGCTGTAAAAAAACTGGAAGATTCCGAATACGAGGCGGAAATAGAAACTCTATTGGAATTGGAATATTCGGGATTTATTCCGAATGAATATATAGATTCTCCGCAGGAAAAAATGGAAATATATAAAATGATTGCCGCCGTAACCGACAAAGAAGAACTTGATCGTGTTTATGATGAGATAATTGATCGTTTTGGACCCCTGCCCGACGAAGCCGCGTCTCTTCTGGCTCTTGCCGAGATAAGGATTATCTGCCGTAATTTGTCGGTTTCTTCGTTAAGGGAGCGTTCAGGAATTGCCCGTATAGAGTTTGCCAAGGTATCCCGTATAAAAGTGGATCGCCTTGTCCGCATGATACAGGAATCTTCCGGCAAGGTAAAACTGGACGCAAAAAAGCCCAATGTAATTCTGCTTGCAACAGGCAGCATTGGGCTTAAGGAGAAGAGCGAATTTATAAGAGAGAAGCTGTCCGTGCTTGCGGGGTAGGGCACAGACTCAATGGCAAACTGGTTTAAGACTTATCCCCCAATTTGACTCGTTAAAAAGCCCGGACGGCACGATGGTTGCGCATCGTGTTGGGCTTGACGGTGGCGCCCATGCTGCCATCGTTGAAATTCAGCTCCCGCGCAGTGTCATCGGACTGCGATGAAGACCACCAGTTTGTCCCTGCTGGAAGCCCTGCAACATTATTTGGGTCTGCTTTTGCGATATACATTGCATACAGTTCATCTATACTGGGAAGGAACCAGTCGTTATAACCGCCCTTCACACTTGATGCTACTTGAGCGGCTCTGTTGTTTTCCCCGGCATTTTCTAATGCCGCTACTATTATTCTTGTATTTCTTAAACCATAACCTATCCAATCACCTAAGGCAGTATATTCTTGCTCAGCTTGTGGTACATCCACATTTGTTGAACTCCATACGCGAGTTCCACCATTTTCAGTCCAGGCTTCAAGGTAGTGAGCGGTTATGTATGTGTCATTGTCGGCTTCCGCATTTACAGATGTTGTTACGGCTCCTTGGTACAGCTTAAAGCCTGTTGCGTTGACATAAAAAATTATTCCGCCTGCAGGCCCGGTGTCGCCGAGTTCGTATTGATGGTCGCATGATGTATATTTGCAAATTAAGCTTTCAAAGTGATTATGCTCAGCAATAGCGAGGGTTTTGGGTGTTCCTTCTGCACCGCATTTAGAGCATACTCGTTTTTGTGATCCCGTTGTTTTACAACTTGCAGCGGTAATTACTGCGCCGTCTACCCATGTGTGGCTACATAGATCATCGCAGGCTACAGCCATCAATACGATTGTCGTTAAAATTACGGCAATCCCGATAATTTTGTGTAAATTTTTCATAAAATCCTTCCTTGTTTAAAATCTTATACAATCTCTCTTAAGAGAGTCTTTTTTGACAATACGGGGGCTGTAAAACCATTAAAACGCGTAACCTACGCTGAATGCCAATGACATCTTCATTATATATTCTCTGGTACTCATCGTATTGGGAGCATTGTGTTGAAAACAAACTCCAAAGAAAAGACCGGGTACATGGCTTGTTGTAACCTTAAGACCAATTTGTGCGTTTAATGCTATCGGTGGAACCATTTTGGGTTCACTATCATAATAACTGCTATTAGGAGTTTCGTTTTCTTTATCGTGCTGATAATCTATACCAATCCTGAAAAATGGTATAAAGCCGATACTGCCTGCAGGTATTCCAAAACGGTAACCAAAAAACCCTCCAATACTATAATGATTCATATCTATAAAATTAAACTTAAGTCCATATGTACCCAACAACCCCATATCTAATTCCATAGAAAGATATATAGCCGCAGGTCTATATTCAAATAAATACGCATAGCCCGCTTCTACATGAATACCGGGACCTATTCGTAAATTGGCTTTTAACTCCCTGTCTCTTTCTCTTTTATCGATTAGAGAGCGATCTCCCGCGGCAACTGTTCCAAAAGTTCCAATACGCCAATTTCCGTACTCGCGTACCCATTTTGTGTCTACATCTTTGTTATTTATTGTAAGAGTAACAATATATTCTTCGCCGGAACCTGTTACTTCCTTTATGGAAGCTCTTATTACGCCTCCTCCGGAACGAATGCTGTTTTCGATAGTCCATGCGACGGCATAACTCATAGCGCCTGTTAAGCTTTCTTCCAGCCTGTTTACAAATGCCCGTCTTACCGCCCTGTTTCCTTTTTCGTACATTTCATCTATGGCGTATTCGGCATTTTCTCCGATACATGTATTGGAAAGAAATTCCGCAATGTGCGGATACACAGCCTTATTTGCCCCAAGTCCTTCTATAAATTTTTCCAGTCTTTGATCCAAAGCGGCTCTAAAAGTATCCGGTCTTGGGTTAAGGGATCTGTCTATAAAAGTGCGGACGGTGGAGATTGGAATGGCATAATTCGCAGCCTGTCTGCTATAACTTGATAATGTATTAATGCCCGCCACTGCATACCCCGAAGGCGCATTTCTTTGCGCGACAAGCAATGGACCGCCCGAATTACCTGCATCAACTTGAGCTGTATGCTGAATAAAGGGGCCTAATAATGTTTCGTCCAAAAGGCTTTTTGGGAATCGAGTGCTGGAATTTGAAATCATGCCTCTTCCAAATTGCCAAATGGGAGTTATGCCCAATCCCGGGAAACCCGCAGAAAAGACATCTTCTCCTTCTTCGATCGCTCGTGTAAGAAGGGTTAATCCTTGAGTAGCAAAAGGTCTTTCTCCACCGGAAGGAATCGCAAGAATAGCAAGATCATTCTCTTCGTCTGTGGCTATAATTCTTAGGTTTTCTACTTTTCTTTTTGTTCCATCTTGTCTTTCAAAGGTGATAGAAAGAGTGTGCGCTTGGGAAACAACATGGTTATTGGTTAACACATAAAGATTACCCCTTGCATCATTGTAAAGGAAGCCGGAACCGAAATTTCCGCCTAAATATAAATCGATAACCTTAACGGCATCGGTTGCACCCTCTTTTGTAAGATCTGCTTTAATTTTCTCGAAAATGGCAATAATGCCGGGGTGATAGGTTTGATTGATTAAACCTACATAATCACGCAACGCGCCCGCTCCTGTTTGTGAAAAAAGGCTGAAAGGGGCAACAATGGACAAAGTAAGGCAAAATAAAAGTTTTTTAAGATGCCTTACAAGGTTAAAATTTCTTGTTTGAATTTTCATTGTTAGAGATTATCACTCTCTGTAGGATCTGTCAAGAGAAAAATTATAAAATGTTGGAGAAAAATCATATAATATCAAAGTAAAATCATAAAAAGCAAAAGATTATCTCCTGGGTAATCCCGGTAATCCGCCAGGCAGGGCATTTTGTAAAACCTGTTCCGCCTGCTGGGTTGCCTGATCCCTTACCTGTTGAGTGGCCTGGTTTGCTGCCGATCTTATTCTTTCTTCGAATTCATTTTTCTTGCTGTCAAGAGTATTGCTAATCTGATTAATTGCCGCTCTGTCGCCTTTTGCTATATTTAGAAGATTATCCAAATTTTCTTTGGAATCAAATTTACCGTCGATGTATTCATCAATCTTTTGACGGAGAGCTTTTTCGATATCCGCCATAGCCTGAGTTACATACGCCTGCGCAACGGCTTTTAAGGCTTCCAGGAATAAATCCGCAATATTTGTAGTTAATTTAAAATCATCTTTTCCGGAGGCATTGTAAGAATACTGTACCCCAAGATCGATACGGCCTGCTCTGTTTATGGCAATATTTAATGCTTCCGCTATAGTTCCGCTTGGGTCTACAAGACTTGCGTTAGCAAGATTTACAACTGCCCCAATGGAAAAAGATTTATCTTGCTGTCCGGATGCGTTAACATTAAAAGCAGATTCGCCTGTTAAGCCGCCAACTCCGATTTTATCGAAATCATTTTTTAAACCAATTGGGAAACCGTTTGCATCGACATTTACACTAAAGCGTTCGGAAGGATTCGCCCTAAAATCTGCGCTTCCTGTAAGCGCAACTTCTCTGTTAAGGCTCCCGCCGTCTTCTTTCATGCCAAGATCAAGGGTTACGGGTTTTCCGGGGTAAAGATCAGGATCCGAGCTTATACCCTGAAGATCGAAAGACCAGTTCCAAGTATCTATGGTAAAGTCGGATGCAAGCACGCCAAGGTAAAACGCGGGATAAGCTCTTGTCGGATAAATAACATCTCTTCCCTTAAAGGGTACTTTTGGTACTTTTTTTGGCTTGTCGGATTTTGGAAGTTGATTAGACATGACTTTAATTTTTTCCAATGCATCCAATGCTATTACGCCATAACTGACATATTCCTGGGCGGCATCGGAAAGCATATCCATAATAAAAGGTTCGATAGCTTCAAATGCGGCTCCGCTTCCCAAGTCTATATACGATTTTAGTAAATTAATATCATCGTTTATCGCATTGCGCGCATCCTGTTCCAGCCGGCGAACCATATTTATGTCGGACTCGATACCGCTGACAATTTTTGTAACATCATCCGCAGCGCCTTGTACGCTTTTTATCATGGTATTAATATCATTAATTAACTCTCTTATTTTTTGAATATCTTCCGGTGTCTGAACGGATAAAGACGAAGCATTAATATTCATAAGAGGAGCGGAAGCCGCTTGAAGTTCTTCCACTCTTTCTTTTCCGGCTTCCACCTGATTTTCCCATTTGGCGGCAGTTTCGTTGTAAGTATCAATTACGGTGTCGTACAATTTTGGAGCAGCAAGTTTATCGAACTCCTGATTTAATAAAGCCATAGCGTCAAAATTTGCAAGATCGATAAGCGGAGGCCCGGCAGGTTTTTCCGGCTTTTCCCTGTCTTGCCTTCTTATATAACCGGGAAGAGCGCCGGATACTTTTCTTTCTGTTCCAAATCGAATTTCATCGGCACGGATTTCTTCTATATAAACTTTACCGCGAAGAATAGCCTGTGGTTTTAGCTTGATAACAGTTTTTGCCATCTGAAAAAGATTTGTCATGGGGGCATCGGCATTTGCTACAGTAATGCTTTTTACCGAAATTTCAAATCTTAATAATGATAACCTAAACCCGCGGACATCAGATTTTGCTTCGAAAATTGCTTCCAGTCCTTTTTCCAGTGCATTGCCAAGCAACGGATTTGCAATAATGGTAAAGAAAAATACAAGAGCCGCGACAATACCGCCTGTAACCAGAATAGGGAAAAAATTAACAGGACCTTTTCTGTTTGCTTTTATTGCTTTATAAAGCCCTTTTAATTTCTTTTTTTGTTCTTTTTCCAGATTGCCCTTAAGAAAGAAAAAGCCGTCTTTTTCTTCATAACATGATTTAAAAAATTGATTATCCTGCGGGTGTTCCAAATATTTTGCAAATCGTTTTTCGAATACTTTACTGTTTATTTTTTTGTTCATATCTGCTCCTGTTATACACCTTTCATTGCTTTGTCAATCATTGACAGCAGGGGGAATTTCGTAATTTTTTGGACGAATTTGGAATCCCTGATTTTGGGAGCAACTTTATTGCGATAAACCGGAATTAGGTACATAAAAAGAAAGAAAGAGGGAAACCAAAGTAAAACCCCGCATATAATTCCGCCGGCAACAAGAGTATTGTTAAATTTTGTAAAGGGGACAAAGGGCATATTATACATGGATGTAAAAACCGGCTTTAACGAATCGATATTAAGAATATAAAACCCCAGGGTATCAATTGCCTGCGGTATTAAAGGAAGCTGGTTAGGCCCGGGGATAATCATTAAAAGCTTGATAAATGCCATACCAAAAATTTTTGCTCCATGATTGTGGTTAAAAAAGAATGTAATTATAAAAAGAGCAATCCAAAAAGCACCGGTAGGAACCAGTCCAAGAAGTAAACCCCAGGCAAACCCTGCTGCTATCTGGCTTTTTTTCGCGTTGCCGTTTAAGGCAATTAGTAATTTAGCTGTTGCTTTAATCATGGCTTAGAATATAAAAATACTACAATTTTGTCAACCGTTTTACAGTTAGTTTTCCGTGGCGCGGTTCTGTATTGCTTGATCAGATTCGATTATTTATGGTAAAATTGTAAAATGACAGAAAAGAGAAAAACAGTTTTTTTTGATCGCGTTCAGGCTGTTACAGAAGCCTTTCTAACATACAGAAAAAGGCGGAATCGCCTAAAAAAAGAAAAAAGAGCCAAAAAAAGCCAAGTTCGTGACTGGATCGATGCTTTTATATGGGCTGCCTGTATGGTATTGCTTGCTAATCAATATTTGGTACAAGCATACCGCATTCCTTCCGGCTCTATGATAGATACCCTTAATATTGGAGATCATGTTTTTGTTAATAAACTTGTTTATGGTCCGGAGCTGTTACCCGGTGTTTTAAAACTTCCAAGCCCTGTTAAGCCGGAAAGAAACGAAATAATTATTTTCGAAAACCCCACCTATATTTCCAAAGGGCCGGTTTTTGATATTGCGCAAAGAGTTATTTATATGCTTACCCTGTCTCTTATTGATATTGATAGAGACGAGGCAGGGAATCAAAGGGTTCATTTTTTAATTAAAAGAGCGGCAGCTTCTGCGGGGGATCATATTGTTATGGATAAAGGCAATATGAAAATAAAATTCTCGGGAGAAGACCGCTGGGTAACTGAAAATGAATACAATGCTCAAAGAAACTGGAATCATAATATTATAAGAGAGGTAAGCCCTTCCGATTATTCTGTAATAGAGGCTGTTGGTTATGCTATGGCATGGAATATGGATTTTAGGATGCCTGTACCGCAAAAAATTTTAGAAGAAACCAACAAAGCTGCAAATATGCATAGCTTTGATTATCTTGCCCGCGAAGAGGCAAGGCTGGAAATGTTAAGAATGTTGGCTCCGCAAGATGGAAGGTATAAGGCGGAATTTTCTAAAATAAAACTTGGCAGATATATTCCAGAAGGACGAGTACTTCCCCTTGGAGATAATCGCGATAATTCAAGAGATGGCAGGGAATTTGGCCCTGTAAAAACTTCCAAGGTTTTAGGAAAGGGCATGATTGTTTATTGGCCAATTACAAAAATAAGAGGTATGAAATAAGAATGTTTAATAGATCGACGCAATATTCATACAGAGCGCAGAAGTATCAACAATACAGATTATTAAAAATAATACTGTGCTTTTTGGTTTTGTTTATAATCTATAATGTACTAACCGCTTTTTATTTTTCTGTATGGGTAATTAACAACGATACAATGATGCCGGGTCTTGCTTCCGGAGACAGAGTTATTTTTACATCGTTTAAAAAACCGGCTTCTTTATTTGATTCAAATAAAAACAGAAGCAGGGAAGAATCTTATTTGTTTAACCGCGGGAATATTGTACTTGTCGATATGAGTAAAAAAAGCGAACAAAAATGGCCGTTAAGAGCAATAGATACTGTTGTAAGATTTTTTACAGCGCAAAAAATAAGTATATTTTCCGGATCGGGGCAATATTATGTTAAAAGAGTTATTGCTCTGCCCGGCGATGAAATATCCATGAATAATCATGTGTTTAGGGTAAAAACTTCCAAAAGCTTGTACAGTCTTACGGAATTTGAACTTTCGGATAAACCGTATCATCCTGCGATTCCGCAAATACCTTCGCTTTGGGATGAATCTTTGCCTTTTTCCGGAAACATGGAGCCTATTATTCTGGGTACAGACGAATGTTTTGTTGTTTCGGATGACAGAAGCAATACAAACGATTCCTCTACCTGGGGCGCGATTCCTCCTTCCATGATTACAGCTCGTGCCGTGTTAAGATTTTGGCCGCTTAATAAAATTCAGTTGTTGTAATGGAACTTTCGCTTTATATTCATATTCCTTTTTGCGCGGGCAAGTGCGATTATTGCGATTTTTATTCGATTGCCGCGGATTCCAAAATTTTAAACCGTAAAGAATTTTTAAATATTCTGATTAAGGAAATAAATTATCAGATTGATTATTTTAATGTAAAAAATATTCCTACAGTATATATTGGCGGCGGGACTCCGTCTGTTTTAGGAAAAGATATAAAAATTATATTTGATGCGTTAAAAAAAATACCGGCTTTTACGCCGATTGAATTTACGGTAGAGGCAAATCCGGAATCGCTTACAGAAGAGTTTTTGGATATTTGCAAAGAGGGCGGGGTAACACGCCTTTCTATTGGGGTGCAGACATTTTACGACCCTTCCCGCTTATCTGTTAACCGCGCAGGGAATGCCGCAATAACAGAAAAAGCTCTTTCTCTTGCCAGTAAATATTATCCGGATACATTAAGCGCAGATTTAATTACCGGTTTTCCTTTTCATACAAAGGAAATTGTTGCAGAGGATATAAAACGGCTTTTGGATTTTAACCCCGCTTCTGTTTCTGTTTATAGTTTGACAGTAGAGGATCAAACAAAGTTGTATAAAAATTTAAAAGAGGGCAAGTTTTCTCTGCCAAAAACAGAAACCGCCGATAAACTTTGGCTGACTGCGCGGGATATGCTTATAGATAATGGTTACGGGCATTATGAAGTTTCTAACTTTGCAAAACAGGGCGGGCAGTGTATTCATAATATCCGCTATTGGAGAATGCGGGGATGGATGGGCGCAGGCCCTGCGGCAAGCGGCACGGTTATAGATTACGAAAAAGAAAAAGCAGTTCGTTACACCAATGCGCCGGACTTGGAGGCGTATTTAAAAAATACACAAGACAGCAAAGAACAATTAGTAATTAATAAAGAAGAATTATTAAAAGAAGTTTTATTAATGGGATATAGATATTGCGAAGGTCCTGCTCCAGAATGGGGTGTGGAAAAGTATATACAGAAAACACTGGAAAAATGGAAAGATAAAGATAAAATGCTTTTTTTAAATAATTTTCTTTTAGATGCCTTTGGAGAATTGGGGAACAACGATATATCTAATCTTTAACTTCTGGTTTGGGTTTTCCATTCTTCATCTTAGAATACCGGGAGTTCTTTACGAAAGAAAATCCAACTTCTAACCCCCGCCTTTGCCGATCCGGAGTATTTCTTCAAGAAAAGTCATAATTAATTTCCTCTTATCCGAAGTTTTTTGAGGTATAAAAATAATCAATACAATATCAGGTTAACCATATTGTAAAAAACTTTTAAAGGACGGAGAAAAGAATGAAAAAGATTAAGGTAAAAGCTGTTGTCTTGGCGGTATTGCTGTGCTTGGTTATCGTATCGGTAGTATTTGGGTCAGACCCTGATGGTGTCAAACTAGTAAGAAAGAATACCCCTTTTTGGAATGTGGTGGGGAGTACAGACGATTTTAAAATTGATGGACTCCCTTGGATTGAGGCATGGGAGAGAGAGACAGAACTTGAACGAACTGTTGGCTGTATTGCAGTTGGCTCGGCGGGTAGAAGATGTAATGAACCTATGCATGGCGGCCATGTTGTGTTTGATAGTAGCCTAGTATACCCAAAAGCAGGCGCCACAGATCATCGTATTTTCATTTTACCAATATGTCAAAATCACAATATTCACACTAATACACGTGAAATGAGAACTGCTGAATCAATTAAAGCCCTTAAATTGAAAAATTACAGTGGAACACAATATTATTAAAAATTGATGTAAATGCAGGATAAGTTTTACGGACTTTTAGGCACGATAAGCGGAATCTGACCACTCAAAGCGGTTAGATCCGCTTTTTTTAGGTAATTTATGGTCTTGCAAACCCTTCTAAATCATGCTATTCTATCAATATGAAACCAAGATATTTAGTACCAGCGGACTATATGGCAGATCCTTCTGTCCATGTTTTTAACGGTAGATTGTACATCTATCCTTCCCACGATTGGGAAAGCGGCGTTCAGGAGAACGATAGCGGCGACCACTTTAACATGAAAGATTACCATGTTTTTTCGACAGATGATGTCGAAAACGGCGAAATAACGGATCATGGCGTAGTTTTAGATACCAAGGATATTCCCTGGGCAGGCCGTCAGCTTTGGGACAATGATGTAGCCCATAAAAACGGAAAATACTATATGTATTACCCGCTTAAAGATCAAAATGATATTTTCCGTATAGGCGTTGCCATTGCCGACCGCCCGGAAGGTCCTTTTAAGCCGCAGCCGGAGCCAATGCGCGGCAGTTATAGCATAGACCCTTGTATATTGGAAGAAAAAGGCGAATATTATATGTATTTTGGCGGAATTTGGGGCGGACAGCTTCAACGCTACAAAAACAACAAAGCTCTGGAAGCCGGCGCAACTTATCCCGCAGACAATGAACCCGCCATTCCTCCAAGGGTGGTAAAATTAAGCGACGATATGCTCCAATTTGCCGAAGCTCCAAAACCGGTGCTTATTCTGGATAAAGACGGTAAACCCATTACTCAGGGCGATAACGAAAGGCGCTTTTTCGAAGCATCATGGGTACACAAATACAATGACAAATATTATTTTTCTTATTCAACTGGCGACACTCATTTATTGTGCTATGCGACAGGCGATAACCCTTACGGACCATTTACTTATCAGGGAGTAATTCTAACCCCCGTTATAGGATGGACAACGCATCATTCAATTGCGGAGTTTAAGGGAAAATGGTATTTGTTTCATCACGATTGTGTTCCTTCCAACGGAGTAACCTGGCTGCGCAGCTTAAAAGTTGTCGAATTAAAATATAATCAGGATGGATCAATACAAACAATTCAAGGACAATAATGGGGTAACGCAGTGAGTATAGACAAGGGAAAAGCAAAAAGAAATATCGTGTCTGTTTTGGAAAAATTATACGGCGACACCGATCTTGCTGCTCTAAAAGAGTATCAAAAAATCTATAAAAAAGAAATTTCTCTTTTTAGAAGATCGTGGGCTGCCGCATGGCTTTTTATGTACTACGACCAAAGAGAAACGCCCAGTATGCAAAGCGCAAAAACTCCTGCCCCGCGTTCTTTTAAAAATACGAATGTTTCGGCGGAAGAAAGGACTCCTGTTGTAGAGATTCCGGAAGAAGAATCTAAACGGCTTTTTATAAGCATTGGAAAAAACCGCCGGCTGTTCCCAAGGGAAGTAATTACATTGATCATGTCAAAAGCTTCCTGCGAAAGGGAAGATATCGGCATTATTAGAATTTTGGATAATTATTCGTTTGTACAGGTACGCGACACAAGGGCAGAGGATATTATTGCGGCGTTAAATGGATTCCGTTTCCGCGGACGGACATTGGCTGTTAATTACGCCAAACCCAAAAGCGAAATAGAGAATCAATTACCCCAATAACGATATAATTAATAAGATAAAAAATATATTAACTATAACTCCTGCCGTTAGTATAATCCATGCGGCAACTTCCAGTACATACGCCTTTATAGAAGTTGTTTTTACAGGATACCCCAAATGATTTCCAAAAAGAGCAAGATCGCGGTACGCCCTTAGTTTTCTGGCATACCATGTTAACCGACGGTGCGCGGCGGAAAAAAGCAAGCCGGGCGGAATTACCGGAAGAATGGGCGTAAAAACCGCAACCATTGCGGCAATTACATGATGCCGGAACGCAGGTCTTGGCAATAGGGATGCCGCAATATAAATTAGCGAAAAAGCTCCAATTAAAAGAGACACAGGCGTAAAAGTATTCCAGTAATCGTTGCGGGTTCTGGAAGCAAGAATTAATAATTCCAATAATTCGTTTTCCGGACAATTATAAAAAATTACGATTAATGGATTTTCTTTACTGGATATAAAATTAAGCCTGTTATCTTCCGCTTTTATTTCGCCGCCAATAAAAACTTTTACGCCTTCTGTTAATGTCGATACCCTGTTCCATTTTATAAGCTGCGGAGGTTCCGGAAGAGTTGTTCCTTCGTGCATCGGCAAAAGCCAACATTGAGTTTTTTCCAAAGATACCGGGATGGTGCAGTTATCGTCTTTTACCCAGAGTATTTTGCCGTCTGTTAAAGATTCTATGCCGCCGTTAAATTTAAAAATTTTTCCATCGTTTTCCGGATTTCTATATTGACGATAATCCAGACTCTGAGCCTGATACAAATTGTAAAATTTTTCTCTAAACCGCTTCCATTTGTAACGGCTGAACAAAGCTCCGGTAATAGGAACAATGCCGTACCAGATAACAACCATTAAAATTATAACTAGATAATAAATTAACCTTGTGATACTATCCTCCCATGAACAATAATATTAACCAATTGGTAGTAGGCGCAATAGCAACAAACTGCTGGATCTACAGGATCGATACTGACGGCAATGCGGCAGTAATAGACCCGGGAGACGAAGGGCAGGTAATAATATCGGCGTTAAAAGATCTTGCCCTTGTCCCTAAGTATATTTTACTCACACACGGCCATTTTGACCATATCGCCGCCCTGCATGATCTGGCAGAGGCATTTCCGTCTGCGGAAATTGCCATTCACCAAAAAGATGCCGAATACCTTGGCCCGGATTCCTACAAGGCTCATAGTCTTAGCATAAAAGCGGCAATGGGTACAACCTTGTTCATTAACGCCCTTTGGCCGGCCTCCAAAAAAGGCTTGCCGTCTCCCGGCCGCCTTCTTAACGAAGGCGATACCATAGGCCCTTTTACGGTGCTTCATCTTCCCGGTCATACTCCGGGCAGCACCGCCTTTTGGGACAAGGAGGCAGGCATACTTTTTACAGGCGATACCCTGTTTAAAAGCGGCTATGGCCGCACCGACCTTCCCGGCGGCAATGAACAGGAGCTTGTCGCAAGCCTCCGCCGCCTATTTGCCCTGGATCCGAATATTGCAGTTTGCCCCGGTCATGGCGGAGCCACCACCATAGGGCGGGAGGCTTAGCCCAAAAACCATACTTGCATTATCAAATTAACTATGGTAAAAAGAAAATATGCAAGTAGTTCTCGAAACGGATTTAACCAAAGAAGAAATAACCATGATCGACGAAGGAATGGCAGAATATCGAGCCAATCCATCAACTTTTGTACCGCTGGAAAGCCTGCTATAGGTTGTCAACTGCTTCTATTATCATTGTTTCTCAGGTAATGTATCACTTTTCATTTGAGGAAACAAGGGACATTTCTATGGTCGTTGACATTGCGAGGGCAGACTTGTGTTTTTCCTGGAATTTGTATATTATTAAGTATAAAAATCTCTAACTTAAGAGGGGGCTGTTATGGCAAAAAGGGTTTCTTTTGTCCTATTAATTGTTGCTCTGGGCATTTTTGGATGCGATTTTTTTAACAATCCATTAAGTGAATATATAGATAATGCTACCAATTCTGCCGAAGGACTGAGGGCTGTTGTCATAACTCTCCACAATGAAATGCCTGGTGGCGTAATAGCCATCCCACCCGGGGGGGGGGGGGGGGGAAAAACACTTACTCACAAACCCCTGCGCAAAGGGCAAGGTTAATATATAAATCGGGAAATGGAAGGGCGCGCCAAAGATAAATCTTGCGCAGAG
>JAITUR010000021.1 GCA_031286205.1 Treponema sp. | reverse complement strand
CAGGCAAAAATTTGTAATAGAACGCATGGTTGAATTTGGCTATATTACCGCAGAAGAAGGCGAAGAATCGTTTAACGAATATTGGGATAATTTTGACTGGACAGAATCTTCCGTTTCCGCTTATTTTAGGCGCGAAGACAAAGCTCCGTGGTTCAGCGAATATGTCCGCCGCGAACTAGATGTAATAATGTATGGTACAAGAGATTATTATCGTGACGGTTATGTCGTACATACAACTCTGGATTTACGGCACCAGGAAGCTGCCGAAAAATTTGTTGCGGAAGGTCTTGTAAAAGCCAATGTGCAATACGCAATATCTAACAGAAGAAGTTTTGCTCAGGCAGAACGCACTTACGCTCCAATTATAGATTTACTTACACTGGCTTTTGACATTACAGAAGTTCGCGCTACACAGGCAAATCAAAATGAAATCAGGGCAATGTCTCGTTATACAAGAGTAATAAATCCTATTGTTGATATGGCAGCTTTGGCATTTGGTATTTCGGAGTTACGCGATATAACGGGACATGGTTTTGCCCAGCTAAGAGTTAATACTGCGCAAAATGTTGTAGAGGGCGCTCTTATTTCTTTGGAAAATGAAACAGGATATATTACGGCAATAGTCGGCGGCTCCAAGTATGATGAATCAAACCAGTATATTCGCGCTACACAGGCAAATGTTCAATATGGTTCTGCAATTAAACCGTTGTATTATTCCGCCGCGTTAGATACTCCTCATTATAACGCAGGAACAATGATAGAAGACAGCCCTATTGTATTTTTTCATGAAGACAGAACTCCGTATCTTCCTTCGAATTTCCGCGGCGAATGGAGCGGAACTGTTTTATTTTACAATGCGCTTGCCAGGTCAATGAATGTGCCGTCTCTTAAAATTTTAGACACTATCGGATTCGATGCCACAATAGACAGATCCGCATTGTTGCTGGATATTACAGATGTTAATCAAAAACGGCGTTTGTTTCCCCGTGTTTATCCTGTAGGTTTGGGAATAACTTCTTCTTCGCCGTTACGGCTTGCAAGAGCATATGCGGTTTTTGGAAATCAGGGCAGAGATGTTTCTCCAATTGCTATTCGTTATATAGAAGATAGAAACGGCCGTACTATTTTTGATGTAGAAGGAGAAGTGCGGCAAAGACAGCGGCGCGCAAGAGATGGCCAGGTTATCAGTCAGCAAAATGCCTATATAATGACAAAGATACTGGAGAAAACAGTAGAAGAAGGTTCTCTTGCAGGGGCAGCCGGATGGGGACAAAAATTTACATTTAGAGATGATCAAGGCACTTTTAGAATGCCTGTTGCCGGAAAAACCGGAACACCGCAAAACTGGTCGGATGCATGGGCTGTTGGTTATAGTCCTTACTACACAACAGCGGTGTGGTATGGTTTTGACAGACCGGGCAACTCTCTTGGTGTAGAGCTTACCGGCGCGACATTGGCAGGTCCTGTATGGGGCGATTATATGCGAGAAATTCACAGAGGACTTTCGCGCAGAAGTTTTATCCGGCCGGCCGGTATTGTTGATATAACTGTTTGTGCAAAATCGGGTCTTTTGCGAACCGGAGAATGTAGTTCCGGCAGCGTAACTCTTCCGTATATGCAAACGAATCAGCCTAAAGGATACTGCGAAGAATGTGGAAGACCTGCAGTAATGACTACAACTACTCCAACTATAGATTTTGGTATTGGAAACGAATTACTTCAGGGGCTTAATCTTCCAACATTGGGAGATGATTTCCAGTTCGAAATGAATCCGCCGCGGCAGCAGGAACAAAGACAGCCTACAGGCGGACGAAATCGCCGAAACAATAGACAGGACGATAATTTACCGCCAAGCGATGCTATTTTCCCGGACGATCCTGTGCAATTTGTACCAAACGATGAAGATGATCTTGACAACGACAGCTTCGATCTTCCGGCATGGAACCCTGTGCAGTGATCGCTTGACTTTTTTGCGGGTTTGTTGTATGTTTAAATTCAATAAAAAATGGCGCCGTACCCAAGTGGTAAGGGAGCGGTCTGCAAAACCGTTATTCATCAGTTCAATTCTGATCGGCGCCTAAATGGTTGATTTTATATCTCAAAATTTAATTTTGCTTGCTTCTTTGCTAGGGCTTCTTTGTTTATCCGCTTTTTTCTCGGCAAGCGAAACGGCCTACACTTCTCTTAACAAAATTAAGCTTAAAAACCTTGCGGAAAAAAGCAAGGGGTGGCGGGCTGCCAGGATGCGTCTTGCGTTAAAACTCCTGGATAGATACGACAAACTTCTTTCCGCCGTGTTAATAGGCAATAATGCCGTAAATATTTTCGCATCCACATTGGCAGCCGCTCTTTTTATATCTGTATTTGGCAGTAAGGGGATAGGTCTTGCCACCCTTGTAATGACTTTGCTTTTGCTGGTTTTTGGAGAAATATCTCCTAAAACTCTGGCAAAGGAATCTCCGGAATTAACGGCATTAAGATTCGCGCCATTTTTAAAATTAATAATGTTTATTTTAATGCCCATTGTTGCTTTAATGGCTGTATGGCAAAAATTGATAGTAAAAATTTTTCCGGTAAAACAGGATCGTTCCACAACAGAAGACGAGCTTTTAACTTATGTAGAAGAGGTGCGGCAGGAAGGCGTAATAAACAGCAATGAAGAAAAAATGATTCGCCAGGTTATTGAACTTGATGATCAAAAAGTTTCCGTCATTCTTACTCCGCGGATCGATTTAGAAGCAGTACAGGATACAAGTACCATAGAAGAAATTGATCGTAAATTTATAGAGACAGGTTTTTCCAGGCTGCCTGTTTATCGCGAAACAATCGATAATATTACGGGAATTATTTTATTAAAAGATTTTTATCTGGAAGTTATGAAAGGGATTAAAACAACGGAACAAATTATAAAACCCGCTGTCTTTGTTCCAAACACGGTTAAAATCCCAAAGCTGTTTAAAACACTACAGGAAAAAAAGTCTCATTTAGCTGTAATTGTAGATGAATATGGCGGAACTCTTGGAATTGTTACCATAGAAGATATACTAGAAGAGCTTGTCGGAGAAATTTGGGACGAGCACGACGAGGTTGTGGAGCCAATATTAAAAATGCCCGATAACAGTTATAGAGTACTTGGCAGTGTTAATTTTCAGGATATGCTGGAAGTAATCGAAATTAAATTTGACGGCGATGAAACGCCGGACACTACAATTGCAAACTGGTGCATGGAAATACTTGGGCGCCTGCCGCATACAGGCGAAACGCTTGCATGGAACAGCTTGTCGGTTAAAGTAACAAGAGTCGAAAAACAAAGAATTATGGAAGTAATTGTTACAGTTTAGTCCTAAGCGTTTCCTGATACAACTCTATATATTTATTTGCAGAAAGCTCCCAGGAAAAATCCATAGTCATTCCGCGTTTTTGCATTTTCTTGATATGTTCGCGTTTGTTGTACCATGCCCATACCGCCCAGCCTACGGTATCATAAATTGCACCGGGGCTTAGGTAGTCGAATATAAACCCGGTTCCTTCTCCTGTTTCCTGGTTATATTGCTCTACTGTATCAGCAAGCCCGCCGGTTCTGCGTACTATGGGTAAAGTTCCGTAAACAAGCGAATACATCTGATTAAGACCGCATGGTTCGTAGCGGCTTGGCATCAGGAAAAAATCGGAGCCTGCTTCTATTAAATGGCTTAACTTTTCGCTGTAGCCGATTTTTGCCTTAAAGTTGGAAAGGCGCGAAGACAACCCCGCAATTTCGTTTTCGCACCATTTCTCGCCTGAACCAAGAAGTACAAATTGAAGATCCATGTCGCGGCAGAATGACCATGCAGAACCATAAGTGGGTCCGAAAAGATCCCCAACGCCTTTTTGTTCTGTAAGACGGGTTACAATACCGATTATTGGTACATCAGGATTTACAGGAAGCCCAAATTCTTTTTGCAAAGCTTCTTTTGCCTTTGCCTTTCCTTCCATATTGTTAACCGAATAGTTTTTTGGAATATATGTATCTTTTTCCGGGCTCCATACATCGGTATCTATTCCATTAAGAATTCCGCAATAATCTCCCGACCGGTAACGAAGAACACCGTCCAGCCTAAAACCGTGTTCCTGCGTTTTTGTTTCTTCCGCATAGTTAGGCGAAACTGTATTAAGTTTATCTGTGCTGTAAAGCCCCGCTTTAAGCATATTCAGCATACTCCAGTCTTCGAAGCCCGCATTGTAAAAAACATCCCAGCCAAGACCGGCATAATCGTAATTGTCTTTGTGGTAAATACCCTGATACCCAAGATTATGAATGGTTAAAATAGAAGCTGTTTTCTTAAATTCTTTAGGACCGTTGGGAACTCTTTCTGCAAATCTTAAATAAACAGGAGCAATTGCCGCAGGCCAATCGTGCGCATGAAGCACATCGGGAAACCATTCAAGTTTCCTGCAGAGCTGAAAACTTGCCTTGCAGAAAAAAGTAAAACGGCGAAAATTGTCGATAAAGTCGGTCTCTGTCGGGCTGCCGTAAATTCCGTCTCTGCCAAAGAAAATTTCATGGTCTATAAAATAAACCTTTACAGGGTTGTCCTTGTCGGAACCGGGCATATCTGTCGAATAAATAGCGCTCCATTCTTCTATGCCTCCCCCCATTGGAATTCCCATAGCATCAGGAAGTAACTCCAGTTTATCTCGATCGATATTGTAATAACGGGGAATAACAATTCTGACATCATGCCCAAGTTTTGCCAAACTTATGGAAAGAGCAGAGACCATATCCGCAAGTCCGCCGGTTTTTGCCCACGGAACAGCTTCGCTGGAAACCATAAAAATTTTTAATTTATTTGTTGTAAATAAATCCTGCTCTTTTGGTTCTTTCTTTTCGGGTTCCTGTTTTTTGACAGTTTCTTTTTTTACAGTTTGGGTTTTTTTCATTTAAAACTTCTCCGCTACTTTTTGGTTGTTGTCGTTAAGTATTTTAAGTCCTTTTTCGTGATCTTCCAGTTTAAAAATAACAACAGCTTTTCCCGTCTGACCTTCGCAGGATGATCCAAGCGAAGCATAAAGATATTCGATATTAACCTGGGATTTTTGATAAAGCTCCATTAATTTTGCAAGGCTGCCGGGCGCATCTTCAATTTCTACGGCGACTACATCTGTTAACTTTGTTGTAAAACCTGCCGCGGTTAATGTGTTAACCGCTTCGTCTGTCTTGTCAACAATTAAACGCAAGATGCCGTAATCTTCTGTATCTGCAATGCTGACTGCCCTAAGATTGATGCCGGCATTGGCAAGAGTTTTTGTTAGCTCTCCAAGTCTGCCGGAAGTGTTTTCCAGAAAAACAGATATTTGCCTAATCCCCATATTCAACCTCTTTAACCATATATTATTATAACCTATATTTTACGATTGTCGATAACTCTTTTTGCTTTTCCAATGGAGCGTTCGATAGATTTTGGCTCGACAAGTTTAACTTTTAGGCTGATTTGCAGCTTGTTTCTCATTGTATGCTCGATACTTGCCCGCAGGTTTTCCAGTCCGCGCCCTTCATCGCTAAAGATTTCTTTTTTTACTTCTACTTGCAGCTCAACTTCGTCCAAATGGCTGTCCCCGCGGTTTATTATAATAAGGTACTGCGGCTCTGTTCCTTCAATTTCGATAAGCGCCTGCTCGATCTGGCTTGGGAAAACATTTACTCCGCGGATAATAAGCATATCGTCGGTTCTGCCAAAGAGGCGGTTCATTCGTATTGTTGTGCGCCCGCAGGTACAAGGTTCTGTTTTAAAGGAAGTAATATCTCTTGTTCTGTAACGAAGAAGGGGAGTTCCTTCTCTTGTTATCGTGGTAAAGACAAGTTCTCCCTTTTCGCCGTGTTTTAATACCTTGCCGGTATCGGGATCGATAATTTCGGGATAGAAAAAATCTTCGTTTATATGCAAACCTTGTTGTGCTTCACATTCAAAAGCAACGCCCGGTCCTATAATTTCGGTTAATCCATAAATATCGTAGGCTTTCATATTGTAGCGTTCTTCGATTTCGCGGCGCATATTTTCGCTCCAGGGTTCTGCGCCAAAACAACCCTTGTTAATGGGAAGTGATTTTAGATCGATGCCCGCTTCCAAAGCTTCTTCTGCAATAAAAAGAGCGTAAGACGGAGTGCAGGCAAGCATGGTAGATCCAAAGTCGCGCATAACCATAAGCTGGCGTCCGGTTACACCGCTGGACATTGGCAGAACTCCGGCGCCTACAGCCATAGCTCCGTAATGAACGCCCATGCCGCCTGTGAATAGACCGTATCCATAGCAGTTTTGAACAATGTCGTCTTTTGTGCAGCCTGCTCCTGCAAGAGTTCTTGCCATTGACTGCCGCCAAATATCAATATCTTTATTTGTGTATTCGTTTACTACCGGTTTGCCTGTAGTGCCGGAACTCATGTGGACTTCTACAATTTTTTCCTGATG
>JAITUR010000014.1 GCA_031286205.1 Treponema sp. | reverse complement strand
CCTTTATTCATTGCGGCATCAAGGTCTATTACCGCTACTTCGCCGTAGCGGTTAAACTCCTCCGCCAGTTCCAGCGGATTGTCCCTTTGCAGTACAAGTTCGTCGCCCTGTTTTAACTGAACAACCTTGCCGCCCTGTAAATCTATCGATGCTATAATCATAATTCATATTATATACGGGTTAAGAGTTAGGGGCTAGGGGCTTACCGAATCAACTCGATACCTCTTCGCAGTGTGCTTTCGCTAATTGCTCCCTGCGTTCCTGCGATAACAAAGCCTTTGCTGTCGATAAAAAATGTGGTGGGAATGGAACGAATTCCGTAAGCGTAGACTGCTTCCTGTTTGGTATCAAAATAAATCGGAAAGTAAAAACCTTCTTTGGCGATATATGCTTTGCCGCTTTCTATGGTTTCGCGGCTGCCGTCTACAAGACAAATCATCATAAATTGCACATCTTGCCCAAGCTCTTTGTAAACCTTGTCAAAATCCGGCATTTCGGTTTTGCATGGAGGACACCAGCTTGCCCAAAAATTAAGGACAACCGGTTTTCCTTTCATGTCGGAAAGTTTTACGACATTTCCATCAATGTCGAGTACAGAAAAATCCGGCGCAAGACTTTCTTCGTCCGAATTGCCTATACTTATGACATTTGGCGCCAATACCTTGCCGTAAAGCAATTTACTTACAACCGCTGCTCCCGCAATAATCAGGGCAAATACAGCCAAGGTAATAATAAGTTTTAATTTATCTTTAGACATTTTTCCTCCTACGATAAAATGTGCAAATACCGCGCCATCAGGCCGGTAGCTATAAAAATACCGGTAATAACAAGCAATAAGCCGGAAACAATATTTATTATTCTATAGTTTTGTTTAATAAATTCAAATGCCCCTTTAAGCCTGTCAATTAACAATGCGCTTGCAATAAACGGAATTCCCAATCCAAGCGAGTAAAGCAAAAGCATAAGTATCCCCTGCATTGTTCCGCCGCTCTGAGACGCAATCATTAATGCCGAGCCAAGAAAAGCGCCCGTGCAAGGTGTCCAGCCAATGGAAAAAATAATGCCAAACAACATCGAGGAAAAGAAATTAAGGTCTTTTGCATTTACCGCCGCCTGACTTGTTCTGTTTAATAAAGGAATATGTATCACGCCAAGAAAATTAAGCCCAAAAATAATAACTATAAATCCTGTAATTATATTTACAGCAGTAGAATGATCGCGCAACAAATTGCCTAAAGTTCCCGCAAAGGCGCCAAGAATTACAAATATTATTGTAAAGCCAATAACAAACCCAAGCGAATTAAAAAATGTTTTTTGCCTGTTTGTCTCCCCCGCCGCAAAAAAAGATATGTACACCGGCAGCAAGGGCAAATGACATGGCGAGATAAATGTAATAATTCCTTCCAAAAACAACAGCAAGTAATGCATAGAGGTATTGTATCAAAAAAAAGCAAGAAGTGCTAAGCGTATATTTGACAAACCGGCAAAATATGCTAATATATTACAGAAAAGTTGTTTTTACATTATTTAGATATATTATAGACAAACTTCATAAAAAATGTAAGAATTTACAAGGAATTGTTACAACAGGGAGTAAATTAAATTGGCTAACATAATAAAAAAGTACAAGAAAAAAGCTATTGATATTTTCTTTTCAGACGATTTACCAATAGAAGCAAAAAAACTTAACATTGTCTATTTTGCCGGAATGATTGGAGCAATTCTGTCTCTTATAACACGGTTTTTGATGGGCTCGCCGTATCAACTGCTCCTGGCTTTAGTGGGAATAATTGTGGCAATTGCTCTTTCCATTTATATAAGTAAACGCTTTCGGGCTTATTATATCTGCACTATAATTACAGTGGTTTTTATAAGTTTTATACTTCTTCCATTGGCTTTTTTTTATCTGGGAGGCGTTTACAATTCTGCCGCCAGTTATTTCGTATTGGGAATTGTTATTATTTTTCTGCTTATTCGCGGGCGGCTCTGCCTGATTTTTTCAATAATATATATTGCATTAGCCTGTGTATGTCATTATATCAATTCGATGTATCCGGATCTAATAATTAAATTGGGCGGTTCCCGCGATTATCTGGAGCAAATTAAATATATAGACTCTATTCAGACAATTATAATTGTTGGTTTTTGCATAAGCACTATCATTTTATTTCAAAATAAATTAAATGCTAACGAAATAAGAAAAACAGAACGCGCAAATCATGCAAGTGCCTGTTTAAAAACATTATCACTTACAGACGAACTGACAAAAATAAATAACAGACGCTCTTTTATGGATTATATGGATATTATCTGGAAACAAGGCCGCCGTTTACAGCTTCCTATAACACTATTAATGATAGATATAGATTATTTTAAAAAATACAATGATGCTCTTGGCCACCTGGAAGGAGATAAAGCGCTTATTGCTATTGCTCAATGTATGAAGAATCAATTAAAGAGGGATACCGATTTTATAGCCAGATTTGGAGGCGAAGAATTTGTCTGCCTGCTTCCTTATATCAGTAATTCTGATGCTGTAAGTTTTGCAAATACATTGGTGGAAAGTGTAGAAAACATGAAGATACACCACCCCGACTGCGAACATTCAAAATATTTAACAATTAGCGCAGGATTATCCAGTATTCTACCGGATAAATCTAATTCTTATACGCAGCTTTTAGACGAAGCGGATAAAGCATTATATATGGCAAAACAAGCCGGCAGAAACAGAATTGCGATTAATTAACTCCCTAAATCTCCAAACCCATGTTATAATTCTTTAAGGAGATAAACATGGCAAAAAAAGCGATGATATTATGCGGCGGCTGGGACGGGCATGAACCTAAGCTGGTTTCTGCTCGGTTTAAGAACTTTTTGGAATCCGAAGGGTTTCAGGTAAAAATCGAAGAAAGTGTTCAGATAATCAAAGACAAGGATGCTCTGGCGGAGTTGGATTTATTTATCCCCGTCTGGACAATGTGCAAAGACGATTTAGGCTACGGCTTTTTCGAGCCGCTTATCGAAGCTATTGGTGGAGGGCTTGGAATGGCGGGCTGCCACGGCGGTATGTGCGATGCTTTCCGAAGCAATGTAGAGTACCAGTGCATTACCGGCGCAAATTGGGTTTCTCATCCGGGCGGCGACGGCACAAAGTACCGGATAAATATAAAAAGTAAAACTCACCCCCTTACCGAAGGCATCGAAGATTTTGATGTTGCCTCCGAGCAGTATTATCTTCATGTTGATCCCGCAAACGAAGTGCTTGCAACAACAAGATTCCCAACAGTAAAGTGGTATCATTCAGCTAATGGCGAAGTTGATGTTCCGCAGGTGTGGACGCGCAAATGGGGTTACGGACGGGTTTTCTACAACGCGCTTGGACACCTGAACAATGTTTTTGATATTCCCGAAGCATGGGAACTTATGAAGCG
>JAITUR010000090.1 GCA_031286205.1 Treponema sp. | reverse complement strand
TACCTTCCTTCCAATAAGAGCCGAGACAAGGTTTGATAGCGCTCCTGCCGATTCAGGGCTTTGTTTAGTAAATACCGCTTTGAACACCGGGTCGCTACGGATATCCAAAAGCCCGTTCGCTTCTGCTTCCTGCAAAATTTGTTTTTTGTTTTCTTTCATTTTTCTCTCCAGAGGGATAAAATATGCATCTTGCAAAAGAAGGTGCAGCCAAGGCTCAAACGAAAGTTTGAAAACTTGGTACCTATATATGGTGCGAACTAGCTGTTTTGCTTGCCTTTTAGCGAAAGAATTTTGACAAATTTGTAAAAAAGATCGGGTTTTTAACCTAGAATTTATAGATTAGAAATAGGTATAATCTAGAGGTTAGAGGTTAGAAGCTAGATGTTAGATAATCGAGGAGAAAATGATTAAAGCGGCGAAAAAACTTACGGATTTAATTGGGAATACACCATTATTAAGACCCGGGAATTTTCTTAAGGGGGCAGATGTAAAGGCGGAGGTTTTTCTGAAGCTGGAATATTTTAATCCGTTGGGTTCTATTAAAGACAGGATAGCTTATGCAATGATTACCAGAGCGGAAGAAAGCGGGGAATTAAAAGACGGTGGTACGATTATCGAGCCTACAAGCGGCAATACGGGTATTGGTGTTGCGTTTGTCGCGGCGGCAAAGGGTTATAAGGTAATACTAACTATGCCGGAAACAATGAGCGTGGAACGGCGGAGTTTGTTAAAAGCGCTGGGGGCGTCTTTGGTGTTAACACCGGGTGCAGAAGGTATGGCGGGCGCTGTCCGCCGCGCGGAAGAAATTGCTGCCGAGACCGGCGGTGTTATTCTGCAGCAGTTCGAAAATCCCGCTAATCCCGAAGTTCACTACAAAACTACGGCGGAAGAAATTTGGAAAGATACAGACGGCAAGATAGATATTTTTGTTTCGGGGGTTGGAACCGGCGGCACGATTACAGGTGTCGGCGAAAATCTTAAAGCAAAAAATCCCGGTATAAAAATTATTGCCGTAGAACCTTTAGAAAGTCCTGTTTTGTCGGGCGGAACAGCGGAGGCTCATAAAATACAGGGAATTGGCGCGGGTTTTGTTCCTAAGGTTTTTAATCGCGATATAGTAGACGAAATAATTACGGTTAAGGATAACGATGCTATCGAAACATCGCGGGAGTTGGCGCGAAAAGAAGGTTTGCTTGCGGGTATTTCTTCCGGCGCTGCTGTATTTGCCGCCTTGCAAATTGCAAAGAGGGCAGAGAATGCCGGTAAAAATATAGTTGTTATTCTGCCTGATACGGGCGAAAGATATTTGTCAACAGAGTTGTATAATTTCTAAATAACTTGTTAGAATCGAATGCCTGCGCCTATCCACGGACGGAAACAGCCGGAAGCATAACTGGTAAAATAGTGGGTAAAATCAACACCGGCTTCCAGGAAAAAAAGATCAGATGCTAACCAAAGGAAAGATAAACCCATATTTACATGAAAGCGTTGTGCTTCAGAAACCGTAGCATAAGATTCCGGCAAAAAGATAAAGCCTGCTCCAAGGCGGAATGTAATTGCGGTTTTATCGCTAATATGATATTTTTGCGCCAAAAGATTAAGAGTAATTGTAATTGAATTATCGTCGCCGACATTAAACCAGGAAATTGCTAAATCAAAACCGGGGTTTACAATAAGTAAATCTTTGTTGGAGATCATTGCAAATCTAAAAACCGCGCCCGCTAACGACGGCTTGCTGCCAAAGATATCGCCTTCTCCATTATAAACCGGAATAAACGGCATATAAGCCGCGCTAAAATAATAATTAAAAGGTAGAGGTTTATAGTCCCGAGTATCGGGATCAGGGGTACGAGTTTCTTCGGGCTTAGTAGTTTGATCCGATTGCCCGGAGTCTGAAACTTTAGTGCCCGGTTCTTCAGAGGCTGTATGTTCGGATGCCTGTCTGGCAGGAACATTAAAAGCTATCCAGCCGGTATCTCCTGCCGGCATATTTCTAAAATCGTGAGGAATTACCTGTATCCGATAATTACCCGGAGGCAGAGATGCTTCTATAAATGGTTCCGATGTAAATTCCTTAAACACTGTTCTGCTTGCTTCGTTTTCTATTATTACTTCATAACGCAGGGCATTATTATCTCCAGCCCAGCTAAAGCGTTGAATAGGGCGGGGAGAATCGTTTGCGGGCAATATATGTACAAAACAAAAAAGAGAGAATATTATAAGTAAAGTTTTTACAGACAGTGTTTTAATTTTCATATAGATACTCGATATTAATTTTTTCCGGAACAGCGGGAGGAGGAATTTCTACTACAAATGAATTTTCCGCCGCTCTTCCCCGTGTTTCTATACTGCCGCCTTCCGCATTTACTCTTACAGCCTCTACATTCCAAATAAAGGTTCCATGATCCAGCAAGGCAAGGTCTTCCAATGTATAATTGTTGTCTTCCAACTGACTGGTTTGAATTAATTGCCGCCGTCCGTTGGCATCTTCGCGATAAAGATTAAAGATATACGCATTTGCATCGGGAACATTAGACCATGAAAAATTGATATTTAACGATTCCCGCAATTCGTTTATTGTCAGTTGATGCCTATTCGCAGGCGAAGTATTTTCCGGCACGGGTAAAACTCTTGGCGGCGGCGCGGCAGGAGGTGTTCTAGCCGGAGGTGTTGCCGCGCGGACAGGCGTTCTAGCCGGCTCGGGCGGTCTGGTTGGCGGAATAGGCGGCGGAGGCGGGGGAGGTGTCAGTGCAGCAATTTCGGCAGGTTCGGTTAATTCCTGCAGTTCCGGCTCTGTTATTGCTTCTGCTTCTGTTATGGACTCGAATATTAATTCCAGCTCCGGCAATGCGGTTATTGTTTCTATGCGCTGTTCGCTGGCTGTATCTAAAACAAGAACTTCTCCCGCATCTATAAGCTCGCTATGTCCGTTTTCCATAGTTACTACCGCGCTTCCTTTGCTAACCCAGATTGATGTTCCGGTGTCTCTTGCAGAAGCGTTTATTACCGCTCCCGGAGACGCAGTAACCCGTTTGCCGGAAATGTTTAGCTCTATACCTTCGCCGGGAGTTGTACTTAAGCTGCCGGAATCTAGATTGATAATAACCTTATCGTCTTTGCCCAAAGTGCCAAGTATTCTAATTATTGTATTTTCTTTTATATCAATATCGCTGTCGTTAATATGGAGTGTTGCGCTGGAAAGTTCCGCTACACGAATAAGGTCTCCAAGATATACCGGCGATTCGACAAATAATCTTCCCCAAAGAACACGGTCTGAAAAACGCCGCTGTACATTGTTGCTTCTGACTGTTACACTTCCCACCGGTTTTGTATTCTGAGACGATAATGTCTGGAACAAATCCATCCTAAAAAGGTTTAGGCTGATTATAGCTCCGCTAAGACAAAAAACAACAACAATAATATCCATTAACCGGTTTTTGTTCATTTTTTACTCACCGTTATTCCCAAAAGGCTTCGTACTTCGGAAAGAGTTGTTGGACCTTCGACTGCATTTGCATAATTAATTACGGCAAATATTCGTACAGGTTTTGCTTTTCCTTTTACCGTAACCGGAGGCATTTCTTTTGTAAGAAAATGTTCGTTTACCAGATTCCATGTATCTTCTGAAATAAGAATATCTGTGCCAAGGGTTTTGTTAAGGGATTCTACACGGGATGCAAGATTTACAGGGTCGCCAATTACCGTGTATTCCATGCGGAGATCGGAGCCAATTTGTCCTGCCGTAACAATTCCTGTATTGATTCCGCAGCCTATTTGAATAAAAGGGTTTCCGGGATCGTTTGGATCTTTGCGTTCTTTGTTAATATTAACAACAGCAGAGCGCATCATAAGCGCGGCATTAACGCCATTGTAGGCATCTTTGGCAGGGTCGCCGGAAGTGTAGGCTGTACCCCAGTGCGCCATTACCGCATCTCCAATAAATTTATCTACAACGCCTCCGGTTTCTTCTACACATTCTACCATTTTGCTAAGATAATTGTTTAGCCAAAAAACGATACGGTTGGATGCGTCTTCTCCGAACACATCGGTAAACTTTTCCGATTTTTCCGTAAAGTCGCGAATGTCCGAGAAAAAAATTGTTGCGTGTTTGGAAAGACCGCCGGGTTTAATTTCGCCCCTCATGGCTTTAACTGCCAAGTCGCGGTTTGTAAATCTTCCAAAAATACGCAAGGCATAATTCATGCGCCTAAAGCTGTGTCCTAAAAGGCCTATTTCGTCGCCGCTTTTAATTTTTATTTCCTGATCAAACTGGCCGCCTTCTATATTGCGCGCCGCACCGGTTAAGCTTTTAAGCGGAATGGAAATACTTTTAGAAAAGAACCAGATAAACATTATGGATATAAACAGAACAGCGGCGGTAAGATAAAGGTTTCGCCGTGTTGTAGCAATGATACCTTCGAAAACCTTATCGTATTCTATACTTGTAATTACGGCACAGCCGCCTATATTTATTTTGGTAAATGCCGAGTAAAGACGAAGCTCCGATTCGCCGTCCTGTGTTATCATTTGCCGGCTGCGATCCGGGCTTTCCTGCATTAAACGGATAAAACTGTCTTCCGAAACATTTACTTCTTCCAGAAGTACCGTAGAATTAAGATGAGCCAGAATGTCGCCCTTATTGTTTACAAGGTACGAAGGATTGCTTCCGGAGCCAAAACTTTCGTTAAGTTTTTCCGGAGAAAAAATAACGCTTGCCGCTCCATTTTGCCAGGGAATAAAAAGGGCAATAAGGGACCTGTTAAAGTGGGGCGAGGCATTTAGGGCAATTGTTTCTCCTGAAGCAGCCTGCATAAAAGTACGGCTATTGGTTATAAAAAACGAATCTGCAAGGGAAGTGTCCATACTGCGGGAAGAAAAAAACTTTTTGTTTATTAAAATATGTTCCGGCTGCCCCGGCAGATTATACGCAAAAGCCGCCGCCTGCTGGTTTTGTTCGAAAAAGAAGTCTGCCGCTTCCTGCGCCGCTTCGTTGTCGCGGCCTATGATATGCAGGGTTTGTAAAAGAATAAGCGAATAAGTACGCATATTTACAAGGAGATCTTCCGCTTCCGCCGCGGAACGCCTGTTTGCTTCTATGTTATTAACCTCTGCCGCAATTTTTAAATCTTCGCGAATAAGCCACGAAGCTAACATTGTTATAGATCCAAGAGAAACAAGAACAATAATTGTTATTATTGTAATAAGCTTTGCGCCTATAGAGAATCTAACCTTGTCCGTTGCCCGTTTTTTGTAAACTTTCTTTTCCATATTTTTATGCTCCTCTGTTATGGTCCTGTAGCTGGTATGTCTCTTAAAGTCCTTTCTACCGCATCTGTTTCAGGATCTTCTAGAATCTCTGTTCCATCTCCATATTTTGCTGTTCCGCTTGCTAGATAAAGAGATTTACCTTCATTTGCTGTATTTGAATTTTCACCTTCATCTTCACCATAAATGGTACCGCCATGCATGAAAAAATTCCCCCCAGCTATATATAACCCACCGCCCTTGCCAGTGCCAGCATCATTGCGAAGAATTTTACCCCCGTACATATCGAAGATTCCTGCATTTAGGTAAACTCCGCCGCCATTGCCGTTAGTTCTAGATATGTTAGATTCTATCGTAGAATCGCCTCTCATGGTAAATATTCCGTCATTTACATAAACCCCACAGCCGTCTATGGCAATATTCTTGCTTATGGTTCCGCCATTCATGGTAAATGTTCCATCGTTTCCTACATAAACCCCGCCGCCGTTTCCACTTGGGTTTTCAGCCGTACATTCATATATTTCCGCAGAACCTCGCATAGTAAAGGTTCCTTCGCTTAAAACCGCAACTCCACCGCCCATGTTAGCCGTACATTCATATATTTTCGCAGAACCTCGCATAGTAAATGTCCCTTTACCTACAAAAACCCCGCCACCGTCGTCTGTGGCAGTATTCTCGCTTATGGTTCCGTTGTTCATGATAAAGGTTCCGCCTTCTGCTATACCAACCCCGCCGCCGTATTTAGCTTCACAATCTTCTATAGTTCCGCCGTCCATAGTAAATGTTCCATCGTTTCCTACATAAACCCCGCCGCCGTATCCACCTGAGGCAGTCCCACAGTTATCTATTTTCGCAGAACCCTGCATTATAAATATTCCGCCATCTACATGAACTCCGCCGCTATAAGCTGTTCCATTACCTTTGTTACCGGTTATAGATGACAAGCCCCGCATAGTCAACTGTGAGCCGTCACCAACATAAACCAGCGAATGGTTGTTATTGTCCACACCTTTCAAAGTTATATTCTCTATATTCAGAGTTTGCGTATTATTAAGACGGATTATGCTGCCACTAGATGGTCCAGTACCTTTCAGATTCAAGGTACGACTTCCTGTATCGGGTTTAATGGTTACGGTAATCCCTGTTACAGAATCAAAGGTAAAATTTTTGCTATTAGGATCGGTAGAATAGACTATACCATCAATATCAAAATTACCTGTTATTATTATGGCATATTTTTTGCCACTTTCGCCACTACTAATAAAACCTGTAGCGCTAAGCCATTCTATCTCACTCCCTACATAAAAGACTATTTCGATATTGTTCCTTTCTTCTATAAATATTTCCAGTTCATTTCCCATCATTGGGTTGCCGCATTTAAAAAGAAAAAAACAAGAAACAAAGAGTAAAGAGCAGAATAATATTTTTTTCTTAATTTTCATTTTTTCCTCCTAATACCTAAAACCTGCCGATACACCTGCTCCGGCAAGATAGGGAAACCCAAAACGGGCTGCGGGTTCTAAAAAAAATCTGTTTCCAAGAGAAAAACGCCAGCCTGCGGTAAGTCCCGCGGAAATATTTCCGTATCCTTTAAGATTTGTAATATTATCGATATATAAAACAGGGCCTGTATTTAATTGGACAAATGGACCTGTGTTTGCCCCGGAACCAAAAAAATAATAACGCAGGAAAAAGAGTATTTCTACAAAAGTAAAATCTTCGGGGTTTAGCGCATATAATAAACGCATTCCAAAAGCAATTCCGCTGCCCGTGCCAATTGTTAGACCGCCGCCAAAGGCAGTGCTTTCATCGCTGTAACCGATAGTTTCGAACAAAGGCGCAATAAAGAAAAGTTCCTGCTTTTCCGTGTTTTGGGCAAAAATAGGGGAAGAAAATATAAGCAAAAAGGTGCAAAAAACGAGAATTTTTATGGAAGAACTTAATTTCACATATTACCTCGTTAATATTATACAATATATAGCAAAATCATGTCAAGCTGCCGGCAAAGTGCCATTTTTTACCCCAATCCCAAACAGCGCGAAGTCGTACTTAACAGGGTCTTTGGGGCAAAAATTGCGTAGATTTTCTGTAAGTTCTATAACCGCTTTTTTATCGTTGGATTTTCGTGTAAGCAAACCCAGCTTTCTTGCTGTCCGCGCCACATGGACATCCAGCGGAATATAAAGCGCGTTTGGTTTTATATTTTTCCATAAACCAAGGTCTACCGGTTTTGGACGGACAAGCCACCTTAATGCAAGATTAAGCCGCTTGCACGCGGATTTTTCCGGATCAGAAATATGTTTGGAATATAACCCCCTGTTTCCTTTTGCCATTTCTTTACGAAACAAAACCAAGCCATTCCAAATTAATTCGTGCGCGGGCGCGGATGCGCGAAGAAATAAATTTTCCAGATTTTTATATTTATCGTAACAATATTTAAATCCATTGCAAAAATATTTTAGATCGGTTTCAAAAAAAGTTCGATGTATATTTTTATTTTTTAATTTTTTATATTCGCCCGACATTACAAATTCATAAGGGCTTTTGCCCATTAACGCAAACATTTTTTTGCAGGAATTAATAATCATTTTTCTGTTTCCCCATGCAATTGCCGCCGACAAGAATACCGCAATTTCTATATCATTGCGTTTTTTGTAATAATGGGGAAACTGCAAAGGATCATCATTAATAAAAGCAGGAGTACAAACTTTTTTATAAATTTTGTCTAGTTCTTGTTTTAACTTCACAATCTGGAATAATTTGGCGCTTCCTGCGTAATTTGTACATCATGCGGGTGGCTTTCCCTTAAACCTGCTGCGGTAATTTTTACAAATTTTTTGTACTTTTTAAGTTCTTCTATGGTTTTGCACCCGCAGTAACCCATTCCCTTTCGTAACCCCGCCAATAATTGGGTCATGTATGACTTTAATTCGCCCTTGTAGGGAACCCTGCCTTCGATTCCTTCCGGTACAGGCTCTTCGTCCTTGCCAATTTGGTAACGGTCTCCGGCGCCGTCTGCAATTGCGCCCATACTGCCCATTCCACGGTATCCTTTGTAAATTCTTCCGTCAAAAATAATTTCGCTGCCCGGAGATTCCCTTAAACCCGCAAATAAATTTCCTACCATTACAACGCTTGCCCCGGCTCCTATTGCTTTGGTTATATCTCCGGAGAATTTTATTCCGCCGTCCGCAATTATAGGTATATTATTTTTTGATGCTTCTTCGGCGCAATCCAGAATAGCTGTAAATTGCGGAACGCCAATCCCTGCAATAACGCGAGTTGTACAGATCGACCCAGGACCAATACCGACTTTAACAGCATCTGCCCCTGCTTCTATTAATCTTTTTGTTCCTTCTTTTGTTGCCGCGTTTCCGCCAATAACGGGGATTTTATAATCTTTTTTAATTTGACGAATAGTATCCATAACATTTTTAGAGTCGCCGTGCGCGGTATCTATAACAACAAAATCGACTTTTGCTTTTGCCAACAGCGGCATTCGTACCGTAAAATCCTGCGGAGAAATTGCCGCTCCCACTAAAAGTCTGCCCGCTTTGTCTGTTGCGGCATTGGGGAAATTTTCGTGTTTTTCCATATCTGTTACTGTAATAAGCCCTGTAAGTTTTCCGTCCTTATCCACAACAGGAAGTTTTTCTATTCTGTGTTCGCTGAATTTATCCAATGCTTTATCTACGGTGGGTTCTCCCTGAATAACAATGGGGTTGTGTGTCATAACTTTTATTACAGGAAGGGAATCGTCGCGGCAAAAACGCAGGTCGCGGTTTGTAATTATGCCTTTTAATAAACCGTTATTGTCAATAACAGGAAGGCCGGAAAAACCGTGTTTGTAAGACAATTCCTTTACATCTTTAATATTCGCGCTTTCGGGCACTGTAACAGGGGAGTCTATAATCCAATTTAAAAATCTTTTTACATTGCCAACCTGCCGCGCCTGTTCTTTGGGGTTTAAGTTGCGGTGAATAACGCCGGTTCCCCCTTCCAGAGCGATGGCGATTGCAAGTTTTTCTTCCGTTACCGTATCCATTGCCGCGGAAATTATTGGTACATTAAGTTTTATATCTGCGCATAATGTGGTTTTTATATCGCAATCCTTAGGCAGGATTTCCGAATAACCGGGAAGCAGGAGGACATCGTCATAGGAAAGACCGTCGCTGAACATTATCCCGCTAGACATTGTTTTTTCTTTATTATCCATGTTAGATTATGGCAAATTTGGAAAAGTGTGTCAATAGGGGAATATACAAGATTACTGGTTTTCTTATGGAGTCGCTCTTAAACCCGCCAGAATCAAAAACTCCCCCAATCTTTTAGCAAATACAACAAATTATCCCACCATGTTTTGTCTGCCAAATCATCGGTAAAAACTTTGGGACTTAGGAAGCGTTGCATCTCGCGCCGGAACTCTTGTTGTTGTGTTTTAAGCCGATCTATGCGTTCAGCATAACGCTGTTTGAAAACAGAATAATCAACCTTGCGATCCATAAGTTTTTGTTTTACTAAATCAATGGATAATTCAGTATTATACGCTTTTAATTGGTAAATATCCCACAAATCCCGGTTCATAACCCTGTTAATTCGCATAGCTACAGCAACAATTTTATCGGCAAGAATCTCTGGCAGGCTTTCTGCCATAATAATTAAGCCCGATGTTCCTGTTTCCAGCCCATAATGATTTTTTAACATTACGGGACGGCGTTCGTAACTTGGAAGCATGCAGACATCAATATTAATTAGCTGTTGAGGCAAATCTTTACGCTCCGGTGCAGTAATAATTTTTATTTTCCAGGTGTGTGTATTTCCTTCTTCCTTAACCGGCTTAAGAACATTAACAGATAAATTGTATTTTTGCCAAATGGTTTTTTTTATTGTATCGCCAATATCCTGTAAATCGCCTTTTTTAAAACCAAAACCTCCGGTAAAATCCAAATCTTCGCTTAATCGTGAAAACCCATAGCAAGAACGAAGGCATGTTCCCCCCATAAAAGTTAGTTGCTGCAAAAATCCTGCCTTGCCAAGTGTTCTTAAAATATCCTGATGTAAAATTTCTTTTTCCACTGCAGGACGAAGAACGGCATATTCCTGGTGTTTTGCCAAAACTGCATTAATTGTTTGTTCAAATAAGTTCATAAAGACCCTCTCTGCCTGTTGCGCGTAAATCCTGCATTGCAAGTTGTGTAGATGCACGCCACAATCCGCAGCGAAAATCATAGGTCAGTAAATGTCCAACATCTTCTGGAGATTTTTTTGTATGTGTAAATTCAATTCTGCCAAATCTGCCGCATTTGATAATACCGGAACGCCCTGTAGTCATCAATGTAATGCAGCCTAAAGGAATCTGGGAGATAATTCCGTTTTCGCTTAAAACTGATTCTAAACTTAGATAACAAAAGTAATCCGAGCGTAAACGCGCCGCTAGATGGAATAAAAGTAAATCCTTGGGATATGCTGTTTTGTAAAAAATATAATAACCCCGGCAGACTTTTTCTAAAAAGCCATTTTTTACCGCACGCCCCAATAAAACCAAAAGAGCAGCCTGGGTTTTATTCGGGAAAAGTGCGGAAAAATCGCTTACCGAGAATAAATAATGTTGTGGATCTGCCAATTTTTCCAAATTGGACATTAACTTTTGCATGGATTGCATGGTATACAAAACATAACACAATCTGTTAGGTTTTGTCAACCTTAAAAATGATGCTCTACTTGCACCCTGGCGGCGCTGAATTGCAGGATAATTTATCCGCAAGCATTTTCATCATGGCGTTAATGTCAACCGGTTTTGAAAGATGCCCGTTCATGCCGGCGGCAAATGCCTTTTTTATGTCTTCCTTGTAAGCGTTAGCCGTCATTGCAATAATCGGCACATTTTGGGCATCCGATCTTCCAAGACTCCGTATCCTGCGGGTGGCTTCGTAGCCGTCCAAAAGCGGCATCTGCACATCCATAAAAATAAGATCGTAATAATAAAACTTGGATGCGTTAAACTTTGCAACCGCTTCTTCTCCGTTTACAGCTTCATCGAATTCTGCATTGGTATCCGCAAGCAATTCCGTTAAAATGGCACGGTTAATTTCTATATCTTCTACAATAAGAATTCGTTTACCCGAAAGGTCCGGTTTTTCATCTTTTAAAACTTCTTCATTTGCTGTTTTTTTACCGGCTTTTTCGATATTTAATGTGAACTCAAACGAAGAACCTTCCTTAATTTTGCTTTTTACCGTAATCTCGCCGCCCATCATCTGAACCAGGTTTTGACTAATGCTTAACCCAAGACCCGTTCCGCCAAAATGGTTAAAAATACTAGAATCCGCCTGACTGAAGGTTTCGAAAAGTTTACCCATCTGTTTTTCTGTCATGCCAATGCCATTATCTATAACCTTAAAATTTAATTTTATAAAATTATCACATTCACTGATTTTTTTTATGGAAAAAACAATAGTGCCGTTTTCCGGCGAAAACTTCTTTGCATTGCTTAAAAGATTAATTAACACCTGTTTTAGCCTGATACTGTCTCCCACAACACAATAATTTTTTAATTCGTTAAAGTCGGTTACAAGATTTATTTCGCAATTATCCTGAATAATGGCAGCTACTTCATTCATTACAGTTTTAATCGGGAAAACTTCATGAACAAGTTCGAACTTGCCTGCTTCAATCTTTGACATATCCAAAACATTGTTTAATAAACCCAAAAGATGTTTGGAAGCAGCTTCTATTTCTTCTATCGCTTTTTTATTTTTTTCACTCTCCGCGCTTTTATGCGCAATATGAGTCATGCCAATAATTGCATTAAGGGGAGTGCGAATTTCGTGGCTTATATTCGCAAGGAAAGCGCTCTTTGCCATAGATGCTTCATGCGCCGCTTTTGTAAGCTCCTTAAGCTTTTCGTTTTTTTCATTAATATTGGAAATCTCGGATGCCAGAGCATTAAAATTAAAAAGCCGCGATTTATAAAAATACAGGAAGAAAATAAAGAAAACAACAAAAAACCCAAGCGGAGTTATATCAAAGGGAATAAGATGAATTTCCGCACTGTAAAGCATATATAAAATATACGGAATCAAGGTACTGGCGATAATAAGAAAAGCCCACGGTTTTTTTCGCGCGTTTTTAATGGCATGACGAAGAAGAATAACAAAAGATATAAATACGGCTGCAGAAATGCCGCCAATATGAATCCAAAAACCAATATTTTGCGAAGGAGCAGGATAATTATAATTCTGAAAAATTAAATAATGCAAGGGATTAGTCAATATAAAAAGAGAATCTAAAACCGGAAAAGTCCAAACAAGAACACCGGCAGGACGGGTTTTAAAACTGTTAGTTTCGGTAAAATTAATAATAACCCAAAGAACACTAAAAGGAAGAAGAGCAACCGTACTTATTTTTAGAGTAAAAAAAACAGGAAAAAAAGATTCGCTGGAAATACTGGCAATACCGCTAAAAAAAATCCACAAAGCAGTGACAACACCCAGAATAAAAAAGCTGCTTAAATAACGGTTTTTTGTATCCCCAAACCATAATCGCCCCAGAATGTAAAGGGTAATGGTAATAAAAATTAAGGATATAAAAAACAATATAGTTATAAGCATA
>JAITUR010000052.1 GCA_031286205.1 Treponema sp. | reverse complement strand
CAATTACTGGAAAGAAACAAGGTAGACCTTGTTTTATTGGACTGGAATATGCCTAATATGGACGGTATGGAGTTTTTAAAAAGAATAAGAGCCAACCCAGAGTACGAGAATCTTCCGGTTATAATGGTAACCTCTGAATCAGCACGGTATAGCGTGGTAGAAGCTCTTCAGACCGGCGCTACCGATTACATTGTAAAGCCAATACATGAAAAAATCTTAATGAAAAAGCTTTACGAAATAACCTTTTAAGGAGTAAACAATGGAACAATACATTCAGCCATTTATGAAAACAAGTGAATCTGTATTTCAGCAATTATGTAATTTAGAAATACGGCCCGGCAGAGTATTCTTTGTCGATGTAAATGAATTTGAAAGAAACTGGGATATTTCCGGAATTATCGGTCTTTCCGGCGATGTATCCGGCGCTGTAGTTATATCTTTTAAAGAAAATACTGCTTGCCAGGTAACACGGATTTTAACAGGCAAGGAACATGACGATCTGGACAAGCTTGTCTGCGATACAACAGGGGAAATTATCAATATAATTGCAGGTAATGTTAAAAAGTATTATGAAAACGAGCTTAGGATAAAAATATCACTGCCATCCATTGTTAAAGGAAAAGCGCATTGTATAGTGTGGCCTTCCGATAAGGCTAGAATTATATGCATACCTTTTTCAATTTTTGAAGATCAGGAAATTTGCATTTCTGTCGCGATGGCTATAACCAAATGAAAAAATCAAAATTTGGCGGTTTTTTAAGATCGTTTTTTCTTGGTAAACGGTATTACGAACTAACAAGTATAGATGATCAAGTAAGATACATGACCATGAACTCTATTTTTATGGTCGCAATAATTCCTCTTGTATTACTTGGTATTTCTATGGATGACCCAATGAGGAGGTTTATCGACTTTTTCATTGCCGGTCTTTGCTTCCTTGCCCTGCTTATGATTCGTTCAAAAATTCCGTTAAAAGTTGTTCCTGTATTTCCGGTAACTGTTTTTGGCGCGTATTGTGTGTATCTTGCCTATTCCGGAGACATGAATCTTTGGGCTGCCATTTGGCTTTTTGCCTTCCCGCCAATAGTTATCTTTCTCTGCCGTATGACGGTTGGTATAATAGAATCTGTTGCTGCCATCATTATTACGGGAATTTTTCTATATACTCCGTATGCGCCGGTTAATGTGGATAGCGAAATTCGTTCCAGAGTAATTTTGGCATATATCCTTATTCTTAGCTTAACCGTAATTTACGAACG
Organism: Treponema sp.; assembly: GCA_031286205.1. Lineage (GTDB taxonomy): Bacteria > Spirochaetota > Spirochaetia > Treponematales > Breznakiellaceae > WQXQ01. The sequence continues at coordinate 45,379 of JAITUR010000052.1, read as the reverse complement.
CATAAGTATCCTTAAAGATAGAAAAGAAAAATCTCTTCAAGCGGAGCTTGTTCAAGAAAAAAACATAATTCAGATTATGAAAGATAATATACCTCAAGGTATTTTTCTTATGGACAAAGAGCTTAAAATCCTTCCGCTTTATTCGCTTCCTCTTGTGTCCATTTTTTCTTATTACGAAGATAATCTGACAGGAAAGAATTTTTTGGACATTTTAAGCAATTCCCTGGAAACAAAGCAGCTTCAAATTCTTAAAGGCTATTTTGATATGGTTTTTAATAAAAAGAAAAGCCCCAAGGTTCTTGATGCTGCCAATCCTCTTTATGAGTTCGATTATAAAGTAGATAACCAAATTAAAATTTTAGCTTCTAAATTCAGCCTGATTGAGGCAGATGGAGCAGAACCGGTAATTATCGGAATTATTCAGGACATTACAAGAGAAAAAGAATTTGAAAGAGAGATGCAAACCCGTAAAGAGTCTCAAGAAGATGAAATGAAGAATATGTTCGATGTAATTCAGATAGACCCTCTTGTGTTTAATGACTTTATTGATGATACCGATTCCAACTTTAATTATATCAATTCCCTGTTAAAAGACAAAACCTTGAATGAAAGGCAGGTTGTTACCAAGTTTTTCCAGAATATCCATGCCATAAAATCCAATGCAATTATCCTTGGTCTTGAAACTTTTGGACAAAAACTCCATGAAATGGAAGATGAAATTAAGAAAGTATTGGATAAAAGTGATATTGGAGTAGACGATACCTTTAAACTGGCAATACTTTTAGAGCAGGTTATGCAGGAAAAAGATTCCTATATAAAAATAATTAAGAAGATAGAATCGTTTAAGGCTTCCAATAAGCTTGATACTGTCTTTGTAAATACTCTTATAAGAGCCGTTGAAAAAACCTCCAGAGAAACCAAAAAAGAAGTTGATTTAAGAGTCGGAAGAATAGATATGAGCGTTCTTGAATCCAAACTGCGAAAACCCATAAAAGATATCCTTTTCCAATGCGTAAAAAACTCCATTTATCACGGAATAGAAACCCCTGACGAAAGAATCAGAAAAAATAAAAGGCGAAACAGCTTTTTGGATTTCAGTATAATAGAAGACAATGGTAATGCGGAAATAATTTTCTCTGACGATGGTAGTGGATTTAATTGGGAACAAATTAAGGAAAAATATCTTAAAAAGCATCCCGAAGCAAAAGCCATTGATAAAAAAACTCTTCTTTCCGCTGTTTTTACACCGGAATTTTCCACATCGGAAGACACAAATATAATAGCAGGCAGAGGAGTCGGTTTAAGCCTTGTAAAGGATCTAGTAAAAGAATTCAACGGTTCAATAAAAATCAACTCTACAGATTCCGGCCTTACATTAAAGTTTGTCTTTCCAATGATATAATAGAATATTCATCTTTATTGAAAGATCAACAATACAATTATTTTCTATTATTTTCCCTTTCTCTATTTTTAAATATTTCAATTAATTTTTTTATAGATTCAATATTTCTAATCCTGTCTACTGCATTAATTGAATAAATTACATCTTCTTCTTTTATCTCAATTCTATATGGATAGCGTATTTCATTTGTAAATTTATTTAATAAACCACATTCTGTTCTTATATTTTCAAAACTATTGTCTTTTTCAATACACAGTTCAAGCAAAAGAAGCAGATTATGTGTTTTTTGTGGTATTATTCCACTATATGTTAAATATCCTTTCAAATATTTTTCTACTGCTTGAGCACAATGATAACAAATTATCTCAAAAGGTTTACGAACAGCTTCGTATAAATATTTAGCGGAATAAATATCATCTTCAGCGATTTGTATCCATTCTAATACATCATTAATTTTCATAAATTAATTTTCCCTTTTGGTAAATTGTTTCTTCTAAAATATTTTCTGTTTTCCTTTTATTGAAAACGCTTTCTCTATTTAATAATAAATCCACAAAAAATATTTTTTTAAGACTTAAATCAACCATTATTTTTGAGTAAATTTCTAATGTATTGCCTGCATCATCAGGAACAACTAAATAAATATCAACATCACTTTTTTCTGTCGGAATACCATATACATAAGAGCCAAATAAATATATATATTTAGCTGCTACATTTTTAAGGATTGAATCCTTTATTATCTCTATTCTTTCCGCTAAATTATCCATATTTTAATTATAAGTAGAATAATAACCTATTGTCAACAATAATAAAAATTAATTATCCAAAGCTCCAACAAAACTGTAATACGCGGGTTTTGCACGGCCTTGTGAATCAAAGAGTAGCGGGAGTCCGCCGGAACGCCAGCTTTTGTCGTCGGTAACTCCCCATAAGGATACGCGCTCGATTATGTCTGCATTTTCCATGTACAGCTTCATGTATTCGCCGTACAGGCGGGCTTGATCCATAAGTCCTTCGTTTGTAACAGTAGAAGTTCCGTGTTTATCTATTCCGGCACCAATATCTCTGAATGTACTCCAGCTTTGGCCAAGAACATCAAGCTCGGCAACGGAGATTTTTACTCCCAATGGCCTGAATAAATTAATTGTCGCTCTAATGCTGGATGCGGTTACACCGGTGTTGTGATGTTCCTGCATTCCTATTCCTTCTATTAAAAGACGGTTTGCGTTGGGATATTCGCGGCGGTAGCGTTCGTTTACATCACGCACCATGTCGCGTATCATTGCGGCTTTGGGAGCCTGGTCGGTATTGTAATCGTTGTAGTATAAAATTACATTTGGGTCTGCAAGGCGGGCGGCAAGAAAACCTTCGTAAACAAAATCTGCCCCTATAGCTGCATACCACGGATTCTCCTTGCGCATTACCTGCCGCCAATCTCCTCTGGAGCTTACACCGTCCGGGAAAACTTCGTTTAATACATCCCACGAATATATTCTTCCCTTAAAATGCGTAACGACATCTGTAATGTATTTTTTCATTACAACTAACGCTTGATCTTTGTTATATCTGTCAGGGACTCTTTTTATCCAGGCGGAGTTCTGGCTATGCCAAAGAAGAGTGTGCCCATGCACTTTTAAGCCCGATGCAAGCGCGGCATTTACCATGCGGTCTGCCGTCTGAAAATTATAAGAATTCGGATCCGGCGCAAGATAGCTTGGCTTCATGTTATTTTCCGGTGTCAACATACTGTAATGATAAATAAGATGTTCCGTAACAATTTCTGCAGGGCTTGCATCTGCAGGATTATAAATATTACCCATTATAAAATAAGAACTAAATTGATCTTTTATTGGCGGCAATGATAATATATTAACCTGCCCCTGTGTTGTAGCGGCAATTTTTATTGTATCCTTAAACTTTCCGTTTTCCGTACTAACTGTTACATTTGCCTGACCTGTGCCAAAAATAGAAGCATACGCCATAGAACCTCCTGTGGAAAAGTTTACAGCAGTTACAACTCCATCTTCAGAAACTCTTACAATATTTGGATCGCTGGATACCCATACAAGAGTTTGACCTTCTGCTTCCGGCGTTAAAATATATTCAAGTTTTTCGCTTGCGCCAATTGTTAGAACAAGTTCTCTTTTTTCCAGTATAACTCCCTTTCGTGGAGCTCGATTCTGATTACAGGACAAAAATCCGCTAAACATAAAAACCGCGATAACCGAAAAAAAGAGAATTTTTTTAATCATTGGCTTAACGCCTCTATTACTCTGTAGTACGCGGGCTTTGCACGGCCCCGAGAATCAAAAAGTAATGGAAGTCCGGCGGAACGCCAGCTTTGGCTGTCGGTAACGCCCCACCATGTAACGCGTTCGACAATGTCGGCGTTTTCTATAAACAGAGTCATAAGTTCGTTGTAAAACCATGCCTGATCTTTTATTCCGTCATTTGTAACAGAAGAACCTGATTGTTTATTGGTGCCTGAACCGCCGGATCTGCTAAAGTCGCCCCAGCCCTGACCAAGAACATCAAGCTCGGAAATAGCAATTTTAACTCCCAGCGGGCGGAACATATCTAAAGATCTTCTAACATGGGCTTCCGACACATGAAGATTATGATGCGATTGCATTCCTATACCATCAATTAAAAGCCGTCTTTCGTTGGGATACTCCTGCCTGTAGCGGGCATTTACATCGCGGACCATGTTGCGAACCATTGTAGCTTTGCCGATAGTGTCCAGATTGTAATCGTTGTAATACAACAATGCTTCCGGATCTGCAAGCCGGGCTGCAAGGAATCCTTCGTAAACAAAATCTGCACCAATGGAAACATACCACGGATTAGGCGACTGAGAATCCCCCGCCTTGCGTATCACTTGTGTCCAATCGTCGTTTTCGGTTACGCTGTCCGGAAATGCTTCGTTTAACACATCCCATGAATAAATTCTTCCCTTATAATGTGTCATTACATCTGTAATGTATTTTTTCATAGCGGCAAGAGCGTTTTCTTTGCTTGATCTAGTCATTGATGTCATCCACTGGGCATTTTGTCTATGCCAAAGAAGAGTGTGCCCATGCACCTTAAAGCCCGATGCAATAGCAGAGTTAACCATACGGTCTGCATTTGCAAAATTGTAGGAGTTTCTGCTTGGCGCAATATATTCGGGCTTCATATCGTTTTCTGCAGTTAGTACATTAAAATGATGAATAAGGCGTTGATTTACAATTTCGTTGTTTCTGGCATCTGTCCTGTTAAAAATATTGCCAATTAAAAAATAAGAGCTAAATTGATCTTTCATTGGCGGCAGGGTAAGTATATCTATAGTGCCTTGAGTTGTGGTAGTTACTATTATGGTGTCTTCGAATTTTCCGTCCGCAGTTTTTGCCGTAATATTTGCAGTTCCGGTAGCAGGAGATGAAGTAAACCTTGATTCTCCGCGTACAGAATAATCCAGCGCAGTTACAGTACCATCATTGGAAACGCTTGCAATTCTTGGGGCGCTGGATGTCCAAGTAACAGCCTGCCCTTCCGCTTCCGGCGATAATGTAAAATTGAGTTTTTCGCTTGCTCCGATAGTAAGGATGAGCGACCGCTTTTCGATATTGATTCCTGTTTTGGCAGTTTCCGCAGAGCCGTTTTTTGAAGCGCATGTTGAAAATAAAAAAATTACCGCAACAATCAACATAAGATAGGATAATAATTTGGTTGTTGTTTTCATAACAGTAATTATAACATGGCATCTGCTGCGCTGTCAATCCAAAAAAAAATCAGGGAAAGATAAAGTTCCTTCCACAAAGTTTGGACAAACAATATAAAAGTAAAGGAAGAAGATTGCGCATTTTTAACAAGAAGGCGGTGTATTCACGAAACAGACAAATTTACCCATTTGGGGGCTTTTTCATTCGTGCTTAGGGGTTGTTGATTAAATCCCATTGTGATACAATATCAAACAAGAAAACACAAGGAGTTTGATATGAAAAAATTATTAGTGGTAATGCTTATTGGGGCATTATTTATGTTCGGCTGCGGTAAAAGTGCAAGTATCCCGGTAACCGGCGAATGGGAGCCTTTTACAGATGCTAACGACAATGGCGACTCTACCATCGAAATGGAAATAATCGAAAAAGGCGGTATGACTGCTTATCGATTATACGGAGAAGTTACGGAAGCGTTCCAGTACGGTTTTACCGGCTGGCAAATTAATCCGGACGAAGACACGCTGGAAGCGCTTAAAAAAGCAAAGGGAATTTCCTTTAAGGTTACCGGAGACGGACAGCTTTACTCCGTTAAATACCGTGTCAGTACTATTACAGATTGGGCACACCATGAATACCGCTTTGAAGCTGAAGCCGGTAAAGAGCTTACCATAGAAGTTCCTATTAATATGTTCACACAGCCGTCCTGGGGAACCCCCGTCGGTGCTTTGAACGAAAGACTTATGAACAATGTTTTTGACATTTCATGGCAGACCCACGAAAGCTGGAGACCCGGGCCGTACGACATTACAATCTGGGATGTCAGGATAATGCAATAATGGAAAAAATTGCAAGTTTCGAGGTTGATCATCTTAGGCTAAAGCCCGGTGTTTATGTTTCCCGAAAAGACAAATATGGGGAAACAACGCTTACCACCTTTGATCTGCGTTTTAAGGAGCCAAACAAAGAACCGGTCATGGATCAACCCGCCTTGCACACAATAGAACATCTGTGCGCAACCTATCTTCGTTCCAATTCGGAATGGACTAAAAAAACAGTATATTTTGGCCCGATGGGCTGCCGCACAGGTTTTTATGTAATTTTAGAGGGCGATTATATATCCGAAGATATCCTTTCGCTCTTAGTCGATATGTTTGAATGGGTCGAAAACTTCCAGGGCAGTATCCCCGGCGCATCTCCGGAAGAATGCGGCAACTGGCAGGAACAGAACCTGAACATGGCAAAGTGGGAAGTCCGCAAATACGCGGCTCTTCTGCGAAATCCCAAAAAAGGGAACCTTTACTATCCCAATAATAATGTGTAAACTATCAACATGGCAGAATTAAAAGAATACACAGGAAAAGCAACGATGGAAAAAATTACCTCGCTGGCAAAAAGACGGGGCTTTGTTTTTCAGTCGTCGGAAATTTACGGCGGTCAGAGGGGCGCATGGGATTACGGTCCTCTCGGCATTGAGCTTAAAAACCGCATTGCCGGTACATGGTGGAAGGAAATGACCCAGCTCCACGACGATATTGTGGGTTTGGATGCATCTATATTGATGCACCCCCGTACATGGGAAGCGTCCGGTCATGTGGAAAATTTTACCGATCCATTGGTGGATTGTAAAAAATGCAAGTCCCGTTTCCGCGACGATATGATCCCCGAAGAAAACATGAAGGCAAAAAAATGCCCGGATTGCGGAGGCGAACTTACAGACCCTCGCAATTTTAACCTGATGTTCAAAACCCATATTGGCGCGGCAGAAGATACCGCAAGTGTACTTTATCTGCGCCCGGAAACCGCACAGGGCATTTATGTAAATTATAAAAATATTATTCAATCCAACCGGATGAAAATCCCGTTTGGCATTGCGCAGGTAGGAAAGGCGTTTCGCAACGAAATTGTTACCAAAAACTTTATCTTCCGCACCTGCGAGTTCGAGCAACTGGAAATGCAATACTTTGTAAAACCCGGCGAAGACGAAAAATGGTTTGATGAATGGAAAAACCGCCGCTGGGAATACTACAAAAAACTCGGCGTAAAAATGGATCACCTGCGATGGTATCAGCACCCGATAGACAAACGCGCCCACTATGCAAAAGATGCCTACGATATCGAGTATTTATTCCCAATGGGCTGGAGCGAGCTGGAAGGTGTGCACAACAGATCCGACTACGATCTTGCCAGACACGCAGAGTACTCCGGCAAAGATATGCAGTATATAGATCAGGACGATAATAACGCGCGTTACACTCCGTATATAATAGAAACTTCCGCAGGACTTACCCGCAATGTGCTAATGGTTCTTTGCGATGCCTACGACGAAGAAAAAGTTGCCGACAAAGGCGATGTCGCATCCGAAGGAAGCGCAGACGATTGGCGTACAGTCTTGCGCTTCCATCCAAGTCTTGCTCCCATTACTGTGGCAATTCTGCCCTTAATGAAAAAAGACGGGCTTGCCGAACTTGCGCAGGATATTCGCACAGAGCTTAAGGAAGATTACTCCACCGACTATGATCAGGCGGGTGCGATTGGCAGGCGATACCGCCGCCAGGACGAAGCAGGAACGCCTTTCTGTGTTACCGTAGATTATCAATCCAAAGAGGACAATACAGTTACCCTGCGTTTCCGCGATTCTATGGAACAGGTAAGAGTGCCCCGCGCGGAGCTTGCCGTACGGTTAAAGCAGGAAATAAAAGCGTACAAGCGCGCAAATTAGCGGTGATACAGAAATGAACTCCATGAATTCTATTTTTAATTCTCTAAAAACCGCGCAGACGCAGTTGGCTATGCACAACCGTGCCGCAAAAGATACGGCTCTTGCCGCCGCCGCAGACGCAATCGATAAAGATCGTGCCGGTATTCTTCAAGCCAATGTCCGTGATGTTGCAAAGGCACGCGAAGGCGGCATGAAGGAAAGCCTTGTAGATCGCCTGCTTCTTAACGATAAACGGATAGACGGCATTATAGAAGGAATAGATATAGTAATCCGGCAGGAAGACCCAGTAGGGCGGGTGCAGGCGGGCTGGACCATTCAAAATGGACTGCAAATAGAAAGGGTAACTGTCCCTCTTGGAGTTGCGGCTATTATTTACGAATCCCGCCCCAATGTTACGGCGGATTGTGCCGCCATTGCGTATAAAACAGGCTGTTCCATTTTATTACGGGGATCTTCTTCCGCGCTGGAATCCAACAAGGCATTGGTTAAGGCTATTAAAGCAGGTCTTGCCAAAGGCGGCGGAATAGAAGATGCAGTTGCTCTTTGCGAATCCGGCAGCAGAGACGAAGTAGATGTAATCCTTAACGCCCGCGGATTTATAGATGTTGTTCTTCCCCGCGGCGGCGGAGATTTAATTCGCCGTGTAACAGAGAATGCGCGAATTCCCGTAATCGAAACCGGAGAAGGAAACTGCCATATTTATATCGAGCCAAGCGCAGACATTGAACAGGCTGTTCAGATTATCATTAACGCTAAATTGCAAAGACCCGGTGTGTGCAATGCGGTGGAAACACTTTTAATACACAAGGATATTCTTGCGCAGATTATGCCTAAAGCTGCCGCCGCCCTTGCAGGCAAGGCAGAAATGCGCTGCGACTCGTTATCAAAGGCTGCTATTGGAACACCGCCCGCAGAGCTTGTGCTAAAAGATGTATCCGAAGAAGATTGGGGTAAGGAATTCCTTGACAATATTCTTGCAGTAAAAACGGTTGCCTCTTGCGACGAGGCTGTTGCGCACATTAACCGGTATGGAACAAAGCACTCGGAAGCTATCCTTACCAACGACTTAAAGTCGGCAGAAAAATTCCGCGCACAGGTAGATGCCGCTTGCGTGTATGTTAATGCTTCTACACGATTTACAGACGGAGGCGTATTCGGTTTTGGTGCCGAGCTGGGAATTAGCACCCAAAAAATTCATGCAAGAGGACCTATGGGGCTTGATACTCTGACATCAATCAAGTACATTGTAAGCGGAAATGGACAAATACGGAGCTAAAAAATGATTTCTCGGTTAATTAATGATGCGCGAAAAATAATCCTTAAGTTTGGGTCAAATACGCTTGCCAACAGCGAAGGTAAAATGAACACAGACCTTCTTTCTGAATTTGCGGAACAGACAGCCGCTCTTATAAAAAAAGGCAAGCAGTTTATAATTGTTTCTTCCGGCGCGCAGGTTGCGGGGCTTTCTAAATTGGACAAGTGGTCGCGCAAAAAAGATCTTCATTACAGACAGGCCCTTTGCGCTGTAGGACAGGTAGAATTAATGAAGTCATGGCGGATTGCTTTTGAACAATACGGGCTTCATGTCGGACAAATTTTATTAACACGCGAAGATTTTAACGATTCTAACAGAACACTTAATATGCGTAACACGCTCTTTACTTTGGTAGACGAGGGAATCATTCCTATCATTAACGAAAACGATACTGTCTCTGTAGAAGAAATAAAAATTGGCGATAACGATACCCTTGCCGCCCGGTCTGCAATTTTATGGAGCGCCGACTTGTTAATCCTATTCAGCGATATAGACGGGGTATATGACAAAAACCCAAAAGAACATACAGACGCAAAATTAATAGAAGTAGTCCGCAATATCGATGATCTTCGTAAAAGTATTGATATAGGATCAACCAATAATTTTGGAACAGGCGGAATTGCCACAAAACTGGATGCCGCGCAAATGGCTTTATCTTACAGTATTCCCACAATACTTGCACACGGCGGAACCGCCCGCAGTTTAGAAATTCTCGCTGCAGGAGAACAAAAAGCCACGGCGTTTTTGGCGTAATTTATTCGAGAGTCGGTTAATAAACCCCGAATGCAATTCCTCGGGAGAACGACGATACCCTATCCCTTTAGGGTGGGGTTCGTCACTCTGCTTTTTCTTCTTTTTTTGCTTCGGCGCGATCTTTCATGTCGGCAATACCTATAAAAATGGCAACAAGGCCAATTAGAATTGCTATTACCGGAAGTCCTCCGCGAAGGAATGCCGTTACTTCAGCACCCCAGCCCAGTCCAAAACCTAAGATTTCGGCAGGCAGGATTGCAAAAACCGCAGCAGCAATGATCAATAGACCAATAATTAATGCTTTCATGTCATATCCCTCTCTTCTATATGATTATTTTAACCGGGATTGTTTTATTATCATTACCAAAAAAGCGGTAATAAAAAAAACCATCCGCAACAATGGCAAAACGAAAGAAACAGCCGGAACTGAACCTATTAAAAGTAAATTCAAACTCATGCCGAATGTTTCTAATATATCATACACAATTTCTATATAAGCAACAATAGCCCCTATTATTATAAGCATCCAGGCGGCATCTCTTGTTCTTGACCAAAGCATAATTGCCAAAAATGTAGCAATGGCTCCCAAACCAAGCTGGCTCATAATAAGTAATAATTGTCCTTGTTCCATAAGAATAATTATCCATAATTAGTTAATATTATGCAAGCTAATCAAGTTGATTATTATTAATATACCTTATACTATATATATAACTATGAAAAATCTTATTAAAAGACTGTTCCAAAATACCAAAAAAACCAATAAAAACGGTCTTTTAAATGAATTGGAACAGCTTGCTGATGCCGCAGAATATGACATGATGAAATACAAGCTTACAAGTGATGCCCTTGGTATTGCTTTGTGGGATATGGATGTCGTAAGCGGAGACCCTGTTAATCCTAACAACAGGTTTACATGGTCGCAGGAATTCCGTCATATGCTTGGTTTTACCGATGAAAACGACTTCCCAAATCTTACCTGCAGTTGGAGCGACCGCCTACACCCCGAAGATAAAGAAAGAACTCTTGACGCCTTTGCGGCGCATTTAAGCGACTACACAGGCCAAACCCCCTACGATCTTGAATATCGTCTTATGCTTAAAAACGGACAGTACAAGTATTTTCGCGCATTTGGTACAACGCTAAGAGGCCGCAAGGGAATCCCAATCAGAGTGGCAGGCGCATTACAGGATATAGCCGAAGAAAAACAAATAACGGAAACCATAAAACACCGGGAAAAATTATTAAATGCATTAAATGAAATTGATATTTTGCTGCTTTCAAATAATATCGATAATTTTGAAGCCGTATTAAGCGACAGTCTAAAGCCCATTGCAGATACAGCAAGCATGGACAGAATTATTTTTTATTGTCTTACAGAGACTGGAGAAGGTAAAGAAAAACATTTTGGGCAGGTTTACCGCTGGGATAAAAACGAAGGCAGTTTGGTAAGTCTGGATGATGATCTTATAATAGTACCCAATGTTCCAACAACAAAAAACTGGATAGAGATATTGTCAAAAGGTGAATATATAAATCTGCAAACCGGCACAATGTCCGGCGAAGAAAAAGAATTTTTAAAAACATTCGGAATAAAGTCCATACTGCTTACCCCCTTTCTTATAAATAATGAGTTATGGGGCGCTGTCGCTTTTCAGGATCATACGACAGAACGGGCTTTTGACGCTGACCTGATTGGTTTTTTAAGTTCTGCCGCGCGTTTGTGCAATAACGCAATAATTAAAAACGATAAAACCAAAAGCGCAAGAAACGCATTGGAAGAACTTAAGCGGCGGGAAAAAATGATGCGGACTCTTAACAATGCCGCTATAATATTTCTTTCGCAGGCGGACGACTCTTTCGACGAAACAATGACAGCGGGTATAAGAACTATTGTTGACATGGTTAGAGTAGACAGGTTTTCTCTATGGTGCAATTCTGCCCAATCCGATGGTTTGCACGCGTCTCAGATTTACCGCTGGGACAGGGAAGCCAGCGGCACTACTATTCCTACCTCAGGATTAGAAGATGTTAAATACGCTAATCTTGCTCCCCGATGGGAGGATCTTTTTTATTCCGACGAATCAGTTAACAGCCCTGTCGGCTTATTGCCCGAAGCCGCTATATTGCAGTCGTTTGGCGTTGTGTCAGTTTATATTACGCCTATTTTTATTGGCAATAAGCTTTGGGGTTTTGCAATGTTCGAAGACCGTCACAACGAACGCTATTTTGACGATGAAAGCGTAGAAATGATGCGTTCGGCGGCTTTCCTGTGCGCTGACATTGTTATTATGAATGAAAAAACTGAAAGCGCGCAAAATTCAATGGAAGCTCTTAAACGGCGGGAAAAAATGATGAGCGCATTAAATAAAACAGCCGTAATGCTTTTGGAAGACAACACCAAAAATTTTAACGATGTTATGAGCAATAGTTTGGTGCCTGTTGCTGCTGCCGGAGGCATAGATCGTATTGCTGTTTACAGGCTCCTGGACGGAAAAAATCAATTAGGGCAAATTTATCTTTGGTACGGAAAAACACTTCCATTGGAAGATGAATTGGTTGCTTTGCCCGACATTTCTCCCATCAGACGCTGGCTGGATGTTTTAACCAAAGGCAATTGTATCAATGTAAATTTGGGAAAAGCTTCGCAGGACGAAGTAGATTTTCTAAAGCAGTTTGGCGTTAAATCGGTATTTATGGTTCCAATTTTTGCACGAGGCGAATTCTGGGGTGTTGTTACTTTGGAAGACCATACCAATTACAGAGATTTTCACGAAGATACACATGATCTTATGCGCTCTACTGCCAACCTTTGCGCAGGAGCTATTGTACGCGCCGAAATGGAAAAAGCCATTATTAAAACACAGGAGTTAATGCGCGACATAACGGAAGCAAGCCCCATCTCTTATGTATTGTTCGATGAAAATATGCAGGTAATCGATTGCAACGAAACAATGATGAATATATTGGGCTGCACCGACAAAAAATATTTTTTGGAGCATTATTGGGAAAAATTTGTACCAAAAACCCAGCCCGATAAAGAAAAATCCTTCGATAAAGCAATAGCAAAAAGAGACGAAGCGTTCTCCGGGGATCAATCCAGATTCGAATGGATTCACTATTCATTAGACGGGGAAGCTATTCCCATGGAAAATACACTGACACGAGTAACCCAAAACGATAAAAAAATGATAGTTTCTTTTAAGTACGATTTACGCAATACAAAAAAAATGATGGATAGCATACACAAGCAGAGCGAACTTTTAAAAATCCGCCTGAAGCAACAGGAAATAATATCCGATATTTCAAAGGGGTTTATTTCGTCAGGAGATTCTCAGTTATATGTAAGAGATGCCATAGCCAAATTGGGAGATTATCATAAAGCGTCTTCGGTTTTTATTTATCGTATCGATTATAGACACAACAAAACTGTTCTTGAATATAATTGGTCTTCCAAAGATGAACCGCCGCAGCCAATAGATTTTGATCTTCACAGCATGGTTATACACAGTTTTCCGGAGAATCTGCCCGAATGCGCTACATTACCGGTTATTTCCTGTGCCGATACCTCCAAAAGCGATGTATACCGCGACTTGTTGTCTGTAAATATTAACGCATTTGTCAGCTCGCCTCTTTATACGGAAGGCCGTTTGTGGGGAGTTATTGCTGTAGTGCAGCGATTTGTTCCGCGCCAATGGACGGAAAACGAAAGAAAGTTTGTTGCAATAACAGCAGGAACCATAGCCGGCGTTATCATGCGCGATATATACAACAAAACACTAAAAGACGCGCTTGCAAAAGCAACATCAGCGAACAAGGCAAAGGGCGAATTCCTTTCCAACATGAGTCACGAAATGCGCACGCCCCTGAATGCGATAATTGGAATGACCAGAATTGGCAAGAACTCCGAGCAGCTTGATCGTAAAGATTATTCGCTAAGCAAAATAGAAGACGCATCGGTACATCTTCTTGGCGTAATAAACGATGTACTTGATATTTCTAAAATCGAAGCAAACAAGTTCGAGCTTTCTCCTGTTGAATTTAATTTCGAAAAAATGCTGCAAAGAGTTGTAAATGTTATTCATTTCCGTCTGGACGAAAAAAACCAAAAACTTTCGGTTTATATAGATAAAACAATTCCAAAAATTATAAACGGCGACGACCAAAGAATTGCGCAGGTTATTACCAATCTTTTAAGCAATGCAGTAAAATTTACGCCCGACGAAGGTTCTATTACTGTTAATGCCCGCTTCCTTGGAGAAGATAACGGTTTTTGCGTAATACAAGTTTCTGTAAAAGACACGGGGATAGGCATATCTCCCGATCAGCAAAAACGCCTGTTTCAATCTTTTATGCAGGCAGAAAGCAGCACGGTACGCAAATACGGAGGCACAGGACTGGGTCTTGCAATTTCCAAAAGCATTGTAGAAATGATGGGCGGAAAAATACGGGTAGAATCTGAGATGGGCAAGGGCTCTTCCTTTATCTTTACCATTCTTGTTGGAAGGGGAGAAGAAAAAACCCAGGAAATTCCGCCTTCGAATGTGAATATGAACAATGCCCGTATCTTGGTTGTAGATGACGATCCGTTTATTCTGGAATATATAAGTGAAATAATACACGGTTTTGGAGGAAAATGCGATACTGCTCTAAGCGGGAAAGAAGCGCTAAAAATGGCTAAGGAAAACCAGCCTTATGATATTTATTTTGTTGATTGGAAGATGCCGGATATGGACGGGATCGAATTAACTGAAATTTTAAAATCGCAGCAAACTGGCACCTCTGAAAATTCTGTAATAATTATGATCTCTGCCGCGCAATGGAACGATATAGAGCCGGAAGCAAAAAAAGCCGGGGTCGATAAATTCCTGTCCAAACCCCTGTTCCCGTCTTCTGTGGCGGATACTATTAACGAGTGTTTTGGAATAGAGCTTCAAAAAAAGCAAACAGCACAGCAGACCATAGACGGAATTTTCAAAGGTCATTGTATTCTGCTGGTAGAAGATATGGAAATAAACCGGGAAATTATTTTAACAGTATTGGAACCGACAGGGCTGGAAATGTACTGTGCAGAAAATGGAGCTCAGGCTGTTAAAATGTACAACGAAGACCCTGATAAATACGAAGTAATTTTTATGGATGTGCAAATGCCGGAAATGGACGGGTTTGAAGCAACTCGCAGAATACGGGAAATAGAAAAAGAATTGGGCAAAACATCTAAAAGAACTCCAATTATAGCAATGACAGCCAATGTGTTTAAGGAAGATATAGAAAAATGTATTTCAGCCGGCATGAACGACCACCTGGGTAAACCCTTGGATTTTGATGATGTTATAGAAAAAATACATACTTATTTAAATCGGCCGGGACATATATAATATAACCATGAAAATAGTTATTGTTGGCGCAGGTTTTACGGGAACTCAGCTTGCAAGCCACCTGATACAGGAAGGACATGAAATTTCCCTGATCGAATCCAATGAAGAAACAGCCCGTCATGCTTCTAACCGCTTGGACTGTCTTGTTATTAATGATATTGGAAGCAATATTTCCGCCCTGGAAGAAGCGGGAGTTCCTGCAGCCGATGCTCTTATCTGCGTATCAGAATCTGACGAAGTTAACATGATTATTTGCAGCATGGGTTCTTCTATGCAAAAAACAAAAAAGCTGTTAAAAATTGCGCGTGTAAGAAATACCGGTTATAAGAAAATTATAGGGATAGATTCTTTTATTCACCCCGATATAGAAGCCGCAAGAGCCGTACTTGCATCTTTGTCTCATGGCGCATCAGGGAATATAGTTACCTTTCCGGGAACATCGTATGAACTTGCTTCTGTCCACATTAAAGAAGGAAGTCATTTTGACGGTTTTTCTCTTATAGATTTTCATTCCTTTATCCGCGACGAGGGACTTATTGCCTTAATTGAACGCGGCAAGGATTGCTTTCTTCCCGCAGGTTCTACAGAACTTTGCGCAGGCGATTTAATTTATATTATGGCAAGAAGAGAAAATATGTCCCATGTTTTTAATCTTGCAGGCAGAACAACGGAAACCGTTCTTAAACGAATAGGTATAGTTGGCGGCGGACAATTAGGCTCGCTTATTGCGGAAGCCCTTTTGGATGCCCATAATAAATTTAAAAAATCTATAAAAGGATTAAGCTCTCTTGGGCATCAACTGTTAATAATCGAACAAGATTACAATATTTGCAAAGAGCTTGCAACCCGTTTTCCAAAAGCTATTGTCTTAAACGAAGATATAACAGATGAAGATTTCGTAGCAGAAGAAAGACTTGGCGATCTTGATTTAATAATTACGGCTACTCCAAACCAGGAGCTTAACATTGTTACTGCCGTTTATTTAAAATCGCATGGAGTAAGACGCGCTATAGCCACGGTTTCCACCCCGGGATACAAAACAATCGCTCTCCAGCTTGGAGTAGATGTAGCCATACCGGTAAAAACCGTTGTAGTCGATTCCATACTTTCCCATCTTGCAGGTACAAATATAAGAGGTATGCAAAGTCTTGGAGATGGAAGCTTCGAAATTGTAGAAGTAGAAATAGAAGACGGATCTCCTGCAATAAATAAACCTGTTACGGATTTTAAACTTTCTTTGGGCGGTCTTGTTATGCTTGTAAATCGCGGAGAAATATCGTTTATTCCGCAGGGAGATTATGTTTTTTCTGCCAAAGATAAAATTATAATTATGGCAAAGAGCGGCGGCGAGGTAGAGCTGGAAAAGTTTTTTGCGGCTCAAAAAAACAGTAAATAAAATGGAGAGAGCATGAAAAGACCTGCAATAATTCGTCTTCTTGCCATTATTACGGCGGGAGTTAGCGCTTTCATGCTGCCGTCTCTTGTTACAGCCTTGGTTCTGCAGGAAAACTCCATGATTTTCCCGTTCCTTCTTCCCATGATAATTGGGCTTGTTATTGCCATTCCATTTATTTTATTTATTCCTAAAGTTAAGCTTGGTATAAGATCGAAAGACGGGTTTCTTTTGGTTTTTTTAGTCTGGATTATATCAACGCTGATGGGCAGCCTTTGTTATTATTTTGCATCTGCCGGTATCAGTTGGGTGGATTCAATTTTTGAAAGCGCCTGCGGTTTTTCTACTACAGGAGCAACTACAATAAGCAATATAGAAACCTTGCCCCGCTCGCTTCTTCTTTGGCGGAGTATAAGCCAATGGGCGGGAGGAATGGGAATTATTCTTTTGTTTGTTGCCCTTCTTCCATTTTTTGGTTCCAGCGGGTTTCAGCTTATTAAAGCGGAAGTTCCGGGACCCGAAAAAGACAGGGTTAAACCAAAAATTACATCTACAGCAAAGATAGCCTGGGGAGTTTACTGTATTTTTACTTTGGCGCTTATTATACTTTACCGCTTTGGAGGAATGAACTGGTTTGACGCTGTATGCCACGGTTTTACAATTATATCTACAGGCGGACTAAGCACAAAAAACGCAGGTCTGAATTTCTTTAATTCTTCGTTTATAGATTGGGTAACAATTATCTTTATGTTGTTAGGTGCCATGAACTTTACATTGTATTACAAAATTGCCAAAGGAAAATTTAAAGATTTTTTTATAAATACGGAAGCAAGGGCTTTTCTTGCCATTTTTTTTATTTCTGCCGTAATTACAAGCATAAAAATTATTCCCATGTACGGCTCTATTGGAGAAGCTTTTAGATTTGGTTCTTTTCAGGCAGCCTCGATACTTACCACAACCGGAAGCGTTAGTGCAAATTATACATTATGGCCTGCTCTGGCTCAGACAATTTTACTTTTATTGATGCTGTCCGGCGGCTGTTCCGGCTCTACCAGCGGAGGCATTAAGGTAATTCGCCATGTATTCTTTTTTAAACAAACAGGGAACGAATTAAAAAAAATTATCTATCCAAATGGCGTATTTACAATACGGCTTAATCGCAGAACAGCCACTATGGAATTAGAGCATGGCGTAATGGCATTTGTTTTTCTTTATATTTTTATTGTAGGTCTTACTACGATTATTACCGCAGCTTCCGGAATAGATGTTTTTTCGTCTTTGTGTACAAGCCTTTCCATAACGGGCAATATTGGCGTCGGCTTTGGGGCAGCGGGGCCTTTTAACAACTTCAGCGATTTTCCGGACTATCTAAAATTGTACTATTCATTGGTAATGATTGCAGGAAGACTGGAATTATGGACTGTCTTTGTTTTGTTTACGCCGGAATTCTGGAAAAAGTAACTTATACCGACAACTGCCGGACAGCAAAAGCTGCCGCTTCTTTTAACTCGGTAAAATCTTTTCGCTTTAAAATAACCAGCTGAAAAATTGCAGCTTCTATAAAACTGTAAAGATAATCGTTGGTTGTTTTTACATTAACTTTTTTAAACTCGCCGGCTTTTATGCCCTCTATTAACATAGACGATAACATATGCCTAAGCCTTACGGTTCTGCGCCTAACCCGTGTTTCCGGATTAACATCGCTTTTTAATACATGCAAAAGATAATCCAGAATAACGGAAAGCATTTGTTGGTTTTGTTCCAATAGTTTAAAAATGGTATAAAGAACTTTGGTAATTTTGTCCGCACTGTTTAAAGATTTGCTTGCCCGAATTGTGTTTATATTTTCTTCTACGCTTAATAACAGTTGTTTAATGCTGAAAATAAAAATTTCGCGCTTATTCTTAAAATAAAGATAAAGTATTGTCCGGGTAATTCCACAACGATCGGCAATTTTTTGGAAAGTAGTGCCCTCGAACCCGTCGTCTATAAAAACGGTAAGAGCTTTTTCCAAAATGGATTTTCGTCTTTCGTTGTGTTCTACAGTAATCGCCATACCCTATATTATATCATATTGATAAAAAAAGGAAGGTGTGTTCCCATTGCTTATTTCGCGGCAGCTATCCGCTTTTTTGCCGTAAAAACTTTCAAAACCGCTGTGATCTGTTATTACGGCAAGTTTCCAGCCGGGGAAACGCTTTGCAAGACCCGCCATATCTTTGTATACCTGTTCCGCCAACGCCGGGTCTCCCAATCTTTTGCCGTAGGGCGGGTTTGTGATTAATAAACCGGTGTCCGCGACAGGGGCGGATGCTTCCTTCATGGGAAGTGTTTTTAGATTGATACTTGCGGTTATTCCGCCAGAAGGACGGATTCCTCTTTGCGGTAAACGGCCTTCTGCTATATCGCAAAGCCGCGCCGTATTGGACAGCGCAATGGAGACAGAGCGCGATTCTTCATCGCTGCCTGCAATTCTAATAAGTCTGTCATAATCAATTTTGGAGCGAAACTCCTCTCTTACTGTTTTGTCGATTTTTTCGTCGGCGATAAGGAGATCGTCAATGGCAAAGCGCCTTCCCAAACCGGGAGCCATGTCCCACGCATACATCAGCGCTTCTATTGGGAAAGTACCGGAACCACAAAAAGGATCGTACAACGGGAATTTGCGCTTCCAGCCGGAAAGAAATAATAATGCCGCCGCGGTTGTTTCCCTAAGAGGAGCAGCTCCGCCTTCGCTGCGGTAACCTCGTTTGAACATGGGTTCTCCGCTAAGGTCTACAAGCAGGGAAGCAGTATCTTTTTCTATATAAACACGAACTTCCGCAATTTTTATTGCGCTTTCTTCCGAGCCCTTTGCAATGGGTTTTTGCTCGGGCAGTCTGTCCATTTTATATCGAGCGCAAAGACGCTGCGCTGCCGCTTTGTGGACAATCGCTTGAATACTGGTCTCCGCTTTTAATACGGAGCGGTTTGTCCGCACTTTAGAAACAACAAGCCCCATGCCTTTTGGCACAAGTGTTTCCCACTGCGCCGCAGCGGTTTTCTCGAAAAGAGCGTCAAAATCGACAGCCTTAAAGTTCGCTATTTCCAGCAGAACCCTGTCGGCGGCGCGAAGACCAATCAACGCCCTGTATAACCCCGTTGTGCCGGTCTTAAAGCGTACCTTGCCATAGGAGGATTCTTCGATTTGAATATCGCCCAGTTTTTTTAATTCGTTGGAAACAACTTTTTCCGCGCCTACAGCACAAAGAGCAACGGCGGTATTGCAGGCTTCTTGCCTTGTGTTTTTCATGGGAATATTATATCATAGGCGCATGAGAAAAACAGGTTTTATATTAATCCTTGCAATTTTGATATTTATTACAAGCTGCGCAACTTCTGTATCTTATCAGACAACAAGGCTGCCGGAATGGAATACTGCAAGTATTAGAAGCATTGCGGTAATTCCTTTCGAAGAATCGGAAAATACTCCGCTGCAAAGACACGCAAGTATGCTTTTAAATTCGATATCTTACAGCCAAATAAGGGGAGCGAATCATTTTGCCCAGGTTCAAGTGCAAACAAACGAAAACAGGGGTTCTTTCGATGCCTTTTTTACCGGCAAGGTATATTATGTTGTTGTTAATGACAATATACAAAACGAAACAAGAGTAGATCAAAAAGACGAAACAGAAGCTAATTATGTTATATTTGAACGAACAGTTCAAATAGCATTTATTTACACCCTTTCAGACAGCAATGGCATCGTTATTGGAACAAGAACAATAGAAGATTTATTAACAGATTATTACGAGCTTGCGGAAGATGAAGCCGATAACCAGGAAAATATCCGTCAGCCCAGAGGCAGAAGGACGCAGAATCAAACAGAAAATAGAATTAACAATTATTTAAAATCGCCGGAAGTTATGGTGCAGGAAATAATAGAAAAAAACATGAAAGATTTGACAAGAGATATGGTTCCTTACACAGTTACAGAAAGACGCAGTCTTATGAACGAAAATTCAAAAGATAAAGCTGTAAAACAAAGATCTAAAGAAGCCGCGTCCCTTGTTAAAGCCGGAAATTACAATGCCGCCCAAAATGCTTTCCTTGATATTTACCGTGATACCGGAAGTTATGCGGCGGCCTTTAACGCAGCTCTTGTAATGACGGTACAAAGACAACTAAACGAAGCTTTACTTTTAATGCAAAATGTTTTAAACGAGACGGGAGATCAAAGAGCCAGGGAAGAAATTCTTAGGCTTCAAAGATTAATAGACAACGAAAACCGCGCGGCAGCATACAGGGTAAATTAGTATTGTTCTAGTAAATCTTCGACAATAGATTCTACTTCTTCGAAAGCGCTGTGAAGCAGCAGTACAGATAAATTATCTAAAACGGAAGTTATATTCTGCGGCCAATTTATTTGTTTTAAAAGATTCAGCGCTTCTTTTGCGGCTTTTTTATTTAAAGATACGCACGCTTCTTTCATGTCTGCAAGTTTTTCCCGTAACAATTGTTTGCTTTCGTCGGTAATTTCAGTATCTTGTGTATCTGTTTTTTCTTCCGGTTTGTATTTTATAATTAAGGATTGCAGCGCTTTAATAAATACGGATGTTTCCTCCAGTATTATGGGGTGGTTTTCTTCTCTGCCGGCAGTTTCCAGTCTAAGCGCGATCTCGGATAATTGTTTTTCGCCGATATTTGCCAACGCGCTCTTCATACCATGAATCGTAATTATGTATAATTCAAGCTCGGGTTTGCTAAGCTCGTGCGGCTGCGCAAACATCTTTTCCAGAACTTCTTTTGCTTTTTCTGCATCTAATACAAAGAATCTTTCTACATCCGACAGTTCTATTCCCTGTTTTTTATGCCGCGAGTTTTTTTGCTGCTGCTCGAGTCTTGCTTTATGTACAACTTCCGGCGGCTGTTTATTTCTTATAAAATCATTTAATAAATGATTCATTTCGCGCGAATCTATTGGTTTGGAAATATAGCCGTCAAAGCCATTTTCCATAAATACACCGGCTTGTCCGACAATGGCATTGGCTGTAAGAGCTACAATGGTATTTTTATAATTCATTTCCCGGATTCTTTTTACAGTTTCCATTCCATCCATTTTTGGCATCATATGATCCATAAAAATAACATCATACACATTGCCTTTTTCTATTTTTTCTATGGCTTCAAAACCGCTGGTTGCTGTATCGATTTTTAGGCCATAAGACATTAGCATACCTTTTGCGACATATATATTGGATTCGACATCATCGACTATAAGAACACTGCCATAGGGCATATACTCTCGTATTATTCGCGATTTCTTTTCTATGGATGTGCTGTGGAAAGCAAAGTTGTGCAATTTATCCGCAAGCTCTGTGCCGCACACAGAAGAACCTAACCGCAGTTGAGGGATTTTTACGGTAAATACGGAGCCTTCTCCAAGCCTGCTCTCTACATTGATCGTTCCATTCATCATATTAAGAATATTTTTTGTAATTGTCATGCCTAAACCCGTGCCAACAGTTGTACGGTTAGCCTTTAAATTAAAACGGGTATATTCATCGAAAAGTCTGTTAACCTGTTCTTCTGTCATACCCTGTCCCGTATCTTTAACATTAAAAACAAGAATAGCCGTTTTTTCTTCGTTTTTCGGATATTCTGCAGACACTGACAGTATTACTTCTCCGGAATGTGTGTATTTAAAAGCATTGGAAAGAACATTATTTAGCACCTGTTTAATGCGAAGCTCGTCTCCGTATAAAGTAAGCGGAGTATCTTTGTCTACATTAATTTTACATTCTATTGGCTTGCTTTCGTAGCGCAAAAGATTTAATTGTATGGAGTCGTTTATTAAACTTGGGACATTATATTTAACGGGAATTAACTCCATTTTTCCCGCTTCTATTTTGGATAAATCCAGAATATCGTTAATAATATGAAGCAGAAGATTTCCGGAATCGTAAATTTTAGCAAATGCTTCTTCTACAGACGGAGATATATATTCGTTGCGCAAATAAATTTCCGCTATGCCAAGTATGGCGTTCATTGGAGTACGAACTTCGTGACTCATATTTGCAAGAAATGCGCTCTTGTAATGACTGCTTTGTTCCGCAAGCTCCTTTGCGCTTATTAATTCTGTCATGTCAACGGAGTGTTGAATGTGAACCGTTTGCCCGCCCGGCCAGGAAATGTATCTGTCAATATTGCGGTAAATTCGATTTGTTTTTGTGCTGTGTTCTTCCCAAATAACTACTTCGTTCGGATTTTTATCCAGTTTAAAACACGGGCAAAAATCGCACCGGTCATCAAGTCCATTTTGAAATATCTTGTAACATCTTTCTCCGATACAGTCATTGCCGACATTGTAATGATTCTTCATGCTGTCATTTATAAATAAAATTTTGCCTGTATCCGGTTCTGTAACATAAATCATCGAATCTATACTGTTTAAAATAAGTTTTAAATTTTCTGCAAGTATAACACCTTGTTCGTTAAATGCCCTGTTTACTTTGTTTTTTGCCCTGTCAATTCTTATTAATATAATATTTGTTGTTACCATTAAAATAAAAGCTAAAACCCCAAGGGATATAAGTAAAGGCGCCATGTTTCTATAATATTCACTTTTAGGCATCATTAAGCCTAAATACCATCCATTTTCCATTTCCCGGCAGAAAAATATAGAATCTCTATTTTGATAATTTTTTGCATCAACTTCTATAAATTCGTTTGTTACCTGCTGTAGAGCCTCTATCATTACACGAAACGCAGAGCTTATATCTATAATTCGGCTGCCTATAAGACTTTGTTCGTAATGCGCGACAAGTTCGAAATTTTCGTTTACCAAAAACCCGTATCCGCCATTGGCTATATTTATTTCTGCGACAAAATCGGATATATTATACAGCGGAACATTCATGGCTATTACACCAAGCGATCTTCCTTCGGTATCGAAAATTTGACACGAATAATTAATTTGATAATTTCCCGAACGAAGACTTCTGAACATTGGAGACGCGGTAATTCGTCCTTCCGCCTCTATGCCCGCAATGTACCATGGACGCTCTTTTGCATTATAATTTGCTGGCACTGTCCATCCGGGGGCGGGAATATAAACTCCTCCAAGAGCTTCGAAATAACCATGCAAGCCTTCAAAAGCAAATCCATGTTCTTTTTTTAATAATTCAGCGGAGATTGCGTTAAAATAATTTGACACATTGTTTGCGGTTCCGCCTCTGGCAAATATATTGCGTACTTCTCTTACAATGGGAATCATTAGTGTTTCCGGCTCTGTAAGCTCATTTAAAATTCTAATTTGTGTTTGATTTATTGCGTTTTTCGCATCTTGTCTTATGTTATTTTTAAGCATATTGTAAACAAAAACGGCACTTGTAAGCACCATTAGCATAAATGCAAGTGTTACAAATAACAACTGCAAATACAAAAAACGAGGATTTCTAATTTTTTTAGCAAAAAAAGAGAACAGTTTCATCCATTATAATTCTAATGGTATTTATCAGAATTTTCCACTTTTATTTATGATATTTAGCGTGTTTTTAGCACGATTTCCCTTAAAAAATACGCTAAGCGGCTTTGTCGTTCCCCTTGACAATATCAATAAAGGTCGATATTATGTAATATATGGTGGATTATATGAAAAAATATGCTTTCTTTATTATTATTTTGCTAATAATAACCGGTTTTTTACCTGCGCAATCTACGGCAAGTGAAATTGAAGCTCTTTTAGAAACAAATACGGTAACTTATGCTCAGGCAGTTAGATTTGTGCTTGATGCTGCCGATGTTTTAAGCACTTCCAATCCTGAAGAAGCTTTTAGGTATGCTGTAGAGCAAAAATGGCTGCCACAAGGCGTATCCCCCGGTGATATTGCGCGGCTGGATGGAATTTCCCTTCTGATTATGCGTTCTTTCGACTTAAAAGGCGGAATAATGTATTCCATTTTTAAAAATCCTCATTATGCCTACCGCGAGCTTGTGTACAAAGATATAATTTATGGCATGATTTTTCCCAAAATGACAGTAACAGGGGAAAACCTTTTAATTTATATAGCAAGGCTGCTTGATATAAATGAAGCGCTGGAGGAGAATTAATATGAAAAAAACATTTTTTGGATTTATAATAAGTTTATTTGTTTTTTTTATGCCATTTGCCGCTGCCGCGCAAGACTTTGGTCTTTTATTAAGCCAGGATTTGCTGTACGACAATTTTAGCGATGATGATAATAATGTTTTAACTTATACGGCATATTTAATACCAAGGTATTCCTTTTTCTTTGGCGGCAGCCCCGACGGCGAATACAGCGGCAGTTTTACAGTAAATGCGGGGTTAGGTATTCAATATAAAAAGGAAAAATTCACTTTTATACCCGAACTTTTGCATACCGAGTTATACATGAGATTTGGCGCACTTGGACTTAGTGCCGGGCGTATACCGTATTCCGACCCCCTTTCCTACATATTCGAAGGGCTTTTTGACGGAGCCCGAATTACCCATACATCCAATCTTGGGAGTTTTGGTTTTGGAATCTGGTACACAGGTTTTCTTTACAAAGGTTGTAACAGTATAGACATGACAGAAGAAGATCGTGTGCGAAACGCCCAAAAGTTTTATTATGATTATATTTCCGAAACATATTTTGCCCCCAGCCGGCTGGTAGCATCCTTTGACTGGGAGCATCCTTCGGTTGCCGAACTTTTTAAGTTAAGTGCAGCCATTATAGGGCAGATAGATTTGTCGGATCACGAAGAAAAATTCCACAGCCAGTATTTAACGGTAAAAGCCGATATACCTTTGGGAAGATTTTTTCTGGAAGCCGGCGGCTCATTGCAAATATCGCAAGAACCATCAAAAAAGACACCCTTAAATCTGGCATTTGCAGGAGAATTGGGACTTATCTGGTTTCTTCCAACGGATTTTAACAGCCGCTTATCGTTTGCGGGTTTTCTTGCCGGCGGCAGAACAAGCGATTTTATGGGCGCATTTGTTCCTATAACTTCAAAAGGCTACGGGCAGATAATCGAGCCTAAAATGTCTGCAATTACAGCATTAAAACTGAACTATTCCGCTCGTTTGGCGGAGAAATTTGGAGCAAGTGTTTCTGCATCGTATTTTGTCCGCAACGACCGTGTTTCCAGCAATAACTACACCATATTCTACAAAGGAGGCTATTTCTTAGGACCCGAATTTTACGCAAGAGTTATCTGGAACCCGTTTTCCGACTTGCAGTTAAACCTTGGAGGAGGAATATATCTACCTTCCCTTGGCGATGCCGCGCCGGATGCCAATGCCATGTGGAATATTAATTTATCTGTTGTTTTTTCCATATACTAGTGATACAATGTATTACAGTAGTAGTATTTAAGGAGTTTTTATGAAAAAGTTAATACTATCGGTTTTATTAATATTTACTGTTGTTTTTTCCGTTTTTTCCCAAACCGGTACAATTCGTAGTTTAACCGGCGAGGTAGAAATTAAACCTGCCGGTCAGTCGGCATTTACTGCCGCAAGAGAAGGAACCGTTGTTTCCCGCGATACTGTTATATCCACAGGTTTTAGAAGCACAGCCATAATTGCAGTAGGAAGTACAGAACTTGTTGTGCGTCCGTTAACCCGTTTAACATTGGCGGAAATAGAACAAGCCGCCGGAACGGAAAGTCTTAATGTAAACCTGCAGACAGGAAGGGTAAGGGTAGATGTAACTCCCCCTGCCGGAACCCGCGCAAACACCACCGTACAAACTCCCAGCGCGACAGCCTCTGTCCGCGGAACAAGAATTAATATGGGCGTAGACAGAGTAAGAGTATCTTCCGGCAAGATAATGTATTCCGGCAATAACGGAATTTCCCGTTCTGTAACCCGTGGATTTTCCAGTAATACAAGCGGCGGAAAAAGAGGCGGCGGAACGACAGAGCCAAAAGGCAACGCCAGCGGCGGATTATTCCCCAATAGTCCCGTTGGCGGATTTACAAACCCGGATTCACCGTTTAGAGGTCTTTATGATATTGACTTTGTAATATCAGTTGACCTAGGTCCCATGTCTAATTATTAGTGGAGGATAATATGAAAACAATAAAGATAACTGCAATTATAGCGGCATTAGGTATGATTTTTTTGGTATTGTCTTTGGCAGGATGTTTCAGCGATTATGAAGGCGGCGGAACCGGTTTTAGAATTACCATTATCGACCCGGACTTGCCCGCACAAATGGGGACAAGTTCTTCCGCACGGCAAGCAGCTTTTGGTTATGCGGGGGACTACATCGTAACGCTTACCAATGCATTTGGGGAAACCATTACACAAGGACCGGTTTTTTCTGGTACTCAAATTGTTGACATTACTTTTAGACTCGCTCCGGGACCATGGACAATTGAAATTCGCCGTGGATGGATAGATTCTTTAACCGGTGAATTTTCAATGACAAAATATGGCAGGGTAAAAGATTTTCAGGTTCGCACTAATATGGTAAACGAAGTAGAAATAGTAACGCAGTCCGCTACGGATGTTAGTGATTGGGCTACATTTAATGCCATTTTTAACCAAGATGATCATCTAAGCAGTCTCAAGTATGGAGGAATTATTTTTATTACAAATGATTTGATTGCTGACAGTACACTTTCCTTTAAGTATGAGTGTTTTACTTCCCGTGCTGATACTTACACCATACTTCCTATGGGAAATAGGAAGATAACATCTATTAGTGGCACCCCTGTTTTCCAACTTCCTTTTGATGATTTTTGTACCCCTACTGTTATCCTTGGCATGGAAGATGATATCGTTGGTTTGGATGGTTTGATAGGTACTTTAACAATAACCGGCGGTGCAGCCCCTGCACTTATAGAAGTGGAACATGGAACATTAAAAATGAATTCCGGTGTTGTCATAACAGGAAATAGTACCGGCGGCGGCGTAAAAATAAACAGCGGAGCCTTTGAAATGAACGGCGGAACAATCTCCGGCAATACAGGTTTTGATGTGTATATAGAGGAAGACGCTGATTTTACCCAAAACGGCGGGACTATAGGAATATTGGACGATAAGAATTAGGACTGGAAATTAGAAGTTAGACAACCCCCGCCAATTAAAAGCACGGCGCAACACCCCTTTTTAATAGTTAAACGGTTGTCGTGAAACTTTGTTTCATGTTCGATTAAAGTGTGCGGTCAGCGTCAACACAGTTGACGCTGACCGCACTAAAGTAAGGTTAAATTATTAAAAGCCCGGAAGATGTCGGGTGCACTAGCACCCATTTAATCCTTCCTATCGGCTCGCGAGCCTAAAAGGCTCGCACGGCATGAACAAAGTGGTAGGCTATGTCATTCTTAAATTCATAGTACTGTTTGCCATTGTCGAATCTCTGTTTCAACGCAAATCTCGCATCGTACTGCGACGAAGACCAGTAAAACCAACTTGTAAAACTGCCACCGGCTGCACTAACAGCCTCTTTGTTAAGATAGAGTTGATTTAATTCTCCTAAACTTGGTAGAAACCAATCTGTGCCGCCACTTGTTCTATTTGCGCATAATTTGGCAGCTACATCATCTGTCGTCACAAGATGATTTACAATAAGTTGTGTGTCTTTCCTTCCATTCCCTAAAAGAGAGGCTTCCGTTTCCAAACCAGTTGTAAGGGTTGTTACGCCGTTAATTAGTGTTCCAGAAGGAGAAGGATCCCAAAAGAGAACGCCTTCATTTGTTTTAGCGGCTTCAAGGTAGTAGGCGGTGTATTCAGTCCAAGCCCTGTCTGCCGGTGTTCCGTCTGGCGATGCCTGTACTGTAATGCTTGTTTGTCTGCCGTTTTGTCCATCTGCAACATAGAAAATTATCCCGCCTGCGGGACCTATGTCGCCGATTGCGTACTGATGTTCGCAGTTTGTTCTTCTGCAAATTAAACTGCCTGAACCTGCTACAATACTGTGGTCGTGATTGCTTGCGTCTATGGTTCCATCGGGTTCATTGCGGGTTGTTGTTTCTCCGCAACTGCAAGTTCCTGTTTGGATTGCAATGTCTTTACAATTTGCTGTGGTTGAAATTTCCCAGCCGGTGAACTCGCAAGTGTGCGACTCATCGCAAGCTGTAACTACCAATCCAATTACCGTAACAATTACGGCAATTCCTAACAGTCTTTTTACTGTTTTCATAATTAACTCCTTCCTATGCCGCTTCTAGCGGCGAATATAATAGAATGGCTCCGCAACGCGGAGACAAAGTCGCCTTTGTTATTTGATTTGCATATATAAAAGCTGCCTGTAAGTAATTACAAGCGGCATTTCTCCTGAGAAAATTGGGTTTTTGAGGTAAATAGTGAAAAATCTCTTCTAGTATGTAGATCAGAACGGAGAACGGAGAACGGAGAACGGAGAACGGAGAACCACTTTCAAGTTTATCATGGTTTGGGTGTTCTTGTCAATTTTCATTACTAGTATATTATATCACATTGTTTTGGTTATGTCAAGACTTTTTGGGAGGATTTTTAGTCTTTTTTCTGAGTGCCTTTTACGCCTTTTTTCTTAGAAATTTGCTCGTTATTTAACTTTTCGGCTGCAAGCAAAAAATCAGGTACAGATGCTCCTTTTTTTAGCTTATAAGAAACATAATAAACCGCATTAGACATACAATTAATTCCCTCCGAAATAAATATTTTAATTTACTAATATTATTTTACTATCATTCACAATGGCGCATAATGTTTATACAGCCGGGTTTCTTCCGGGATATTATCGTAGTAGCCGGGGTCGTTAAAAATAAAATTAAGATAATTTTCTTTTAATTATTCATTCGTGTTTTTTAGCAATTTTCTCGACATTATCTACAAGATTAAGAAAGTTTGCTACAAAACCACCTGTTAAAATAATAAAAATTAAACCAACTAATGCTCCAAGAATTACTCCTAAAAAAGCTATTCCTGCACTGTAAGTAATTGCGTAACCCAAAATACCGCCACCAATTATAAAGCCAATTAAAGTAATCCATAGAATAATACTAAACCAAATACGAAAAGCCCTTCCCACAAATCCTAACATAAAATCCTCCTAAAATATTGAATTATTTTTTGAGTCATTATTATTTAATGCCTCTTGGCTAATTATATTCTCGTTCATTTCATAATGTCAACTACTCTTTAGAACCAATTTCGCCTAACTAACAAACAAAAGACCAGCCCCCACTCACATTCCACGAAGTTCTTCCACAAACATCTCAAATCTTTGCCGGATTTCTTGCGGGATATTATCGTAGTAGCCGGGGTCGTTAAAAATAAAATTAAGATAGCCTTCTTTTAATCCGACTGTTTCGGGTTTTCCGTATTCAATTTCGTTGTTTAAAGCTTGTTCAAGGACTTCCATTACAAGTTTTTTTATTTCCATAACGCCGCAGCCGACAATAGTGCCGGGAGCATTGTTGTATTCGTTGGAATTATAACTTAAAACATAAGCGCCCCTGTCTCTGGCGGTTTTTATTATTCCGGTAGAAGCGCCTCCGGCAATGGAAGTAAACACATCCACGCCTGTATCTATCATGGCGGAGGCAAGCTCTGCGGCTTTGTTCGCATCCGCCCATGAACCAATTATTCGCCTGTCAAGTTCTATTTGCGGATCCACAAGACGCGCGCCGTCAAGAAAGCCGGGTATCATTTGTCTTGTTAAAAGCGGGTATTCCTGCGCCGCTATAAAACCAATTCGTTTGGCTGCGTTTGCGTGTTTCATATTGCTTGTAGTTATAAGACCCGCCAAATATCCAAGAAACAAAGATTGTTCATATTGATTATACGAATAAGTTTTTATTTGCGAATGTCCCTCGTAATCGGCATCTAAAATAATAAATTTTTGTAAATAAAACATCTCCGCAACATTGGCGCATAATTCCGGCAGAGAAGGATTAGAGCTGATAAAAATATCATATTGCCCGGAAGAGACCATTTCTGCAATCTGCTGTTCCCACTCCGCCTGATTAAATCCCGCTTCGTAAACTTTTATACTTACACCCGGATTTTTTTCTGCAAATTCCAGCGATCCCTGAACCATTAGTTCGTAAGTGGAACTTCCCGCAATATGCCCCGGAACAAAAACCAGTACAGACATTTCGCCGGCAGATTGTTTTCTTAAACAGCCGGATGCCAACAGTGCAATAGCCGCGATAATCAATATTAAATATTTTTTCATATTAATAAATGCTCCTTGTAATTAATTATATTACAAATTACAATATAATATCAATAACTATTAATTAAGGGGGAAAAATGCAGCTTAAAACACCGTATTATCTAATCGACGAAAAAAAACTTCTTAAAAATATGAAGAAGATCGAATATATCCAAAAAAACTCCGGCGCAAAATCTGTTTTGGCTCTTAAATGTTTTTCCGCATGGGCTGTTTTTCCGCTTATGCGGCAATATATGGCAGGAACAACAAGCAGTTCGCTTTACGAGGCAAAGCTTGGACACGAAAAGTTCGGCGGCGAAACTCATGCTTTTTGTGTTGCTTATTCAAAAGAAGATATACAAGAGTTAAAAAAGATTTCCAGCAAAGTAATTTTTAATTCTGTATCGCAGTTAAAAATGTTTTATAACGAGGTTAAACATTTACAAATTGGATTAAGAATTAATCCCGGTATAAGTTATTCGAATTTCGATTTAGCGGATCCTGCAAGAAAAAACTCCAGGCTGGGCGTGTTTGATAAAAAAGAAGTTGTAAAAGTGCTGGACAAAATTAACGGTCTTATGTTCCATTACAACTGCGAGAACGACGATTATAAAACTTTTTCTGTTATGCTGGATAAAATTTCCGCCAAGTACGAAGAAATATTATATAAGGTCGATTGGGTAAGTCTTGGCGGCGGTTTGTATTTTTCCAAAGACGGTTATCCGCTTGGCAAATTTTGCGAAAAACTAAAAGAATTTTCCAAAAAGTTTTCTGTGCAGGTTTACCTTGAACCCGGCGAATCTGCTATAACTCAATCTTGTTGTCTTGTAACAACCGTTCTGGATATTGTAAATAACGGTAAAAATATTGCAATTATAGATACCTCTACAGAAGCGCATATGCTGGATTTGTTAATTTATCGACAATCTGCTAAAATCGATGCAAAAAGCGGAGAAAATGAATACATTATAGCGGGAAAATCCTGTCTTGCCGGCGATATTTTTGGAGTTTATAAACTTGCATCAAAATTAAAAATTGGATCGCAGATTAAATTTTCTGATACTGCAGGTTATACAATGGTTAAGAAAAACTGGTTTAACGGGCTTAATATGCCGTCTATTGCTATAAAACGATTGGACGGTAAAATAGATATTGTAAGGCAATTTACTTATAGCAATTTTTTAGAGAATATGTCATAATAAACAAATAAATTTTGGAGGTGTTTAGAAGTGAAAAAAAATGTCCTTTTAATTGGTTCCGGAGGGGTTGCTCATGTTGCTGCGCATAAACTTGCACAAAACAACGATTTATTTGGCAAGATGTATATCGCATCGCGCACATTGGGTAATTGTCAAAGTATTTTGGAAAGTGTAGAACGAAAAAATAATTATAAAGATCCTTCCAATAAAATAACAGCAAAAACAATCGATGCTTTAAATGTTCCCGAATTAATTAAATTTATAAAAGAACAGGAAATTTCCATAATAATAAATCTGGCTACGGCTTTTTGTAATATGTCTATTCTGGAAGCCTGCATAGAAACAGGCTGTGCTTATATTGATACCGCAATCCACGAAGAACCGGATAAGGTTTGCGAAGATCCGCCCTGGTATGCCAATTATGAGTGGAAACGCAAAGACCGGTGCGCAGAAAAACAGATAACCGCCATTCTTGGTGCGGGTTTTGATCCCGGCGTTGTAAATGCTTATGCCGCTTATGCCCAAAAACATTTTTTTGATACTATCGATACTATCGATATAATGGATGTAAATGCGGGGAATCACGGAAAATATTTTGCAACTAATTTTGATCCTGAAATTAATTTTAGGGAGTTTCATAAAGTCTGGACATGGATTGACAGGCAATGGGTCTGCAAAGGGGTTCACGAAGAAAAATTGGTTTACGATTTCCCGGTTGTCGGAAAACAAACAGTCTACTTAAACGGACACGACGAGCTTCATTCGCTGTATAAAAATATAGATGCCAACTCAATTCGTTTTTGGATGGGGTTTAGCGATCATTATATTAATTGTTTTACGGTGCTTAAAAAAATCGGGCTGTTATCCGAACATCCGGTAACAACATCTGATGGAGTTACAGTAGTGCCGCTAAAGGTTGTTAAGGCGGTTCTGCCAGATCCAAAAACGCTTGCGCCAAATTATACGGGAAAAACCTGTATTGGCAATTTGGTTAAAGGAAAAAAAGACGGCGCAGATAAAGAAATCTTTATTTACAATACCTGCGATCATAAAGAAAGCTATAACGAGGTCGAGTCTCAGGCAATCAGCTACACTGCGGCGGTTCCTGCTGTTGCAACGGCAATATTAGTTGCAAACGGCAAATGGGATGTTAGAAAAATGGTAAATGTCGAGGAGTTAGATCCCGACCCATACCTTGAACTTCTGGGTAAGATAGGACTGCCGACAGAGGTTGTGCACTACAAATAACCGGGGATATTAATGTATATCGATAATTCATACATAGAAAATTTGCTGAAACAGGCAAAAATGTATGATAATGCTGTTTCCGGAATCCTTGATAAAGCGGAAAGGCTGGAAGGTTTGTCTCATGAAGAAGTCGCGCAGCTTTTGGTTTGCGAGGATGAAAAATATATTTTAAGAATTTTTGAAATTGCCCATAAAATAAAAAAACATATTTACGGAAACCGTATTGTCCTGTTTGCACCTCTTTATGTAAGCGACTACTGCGTAAATCAATGTGCTTACTGTAATTATAATCATAACCACCGGTTCGAACGCCGCCGTCTTACAATGGAACAGGTTAGAGAAGAAGTCGCCATACTGGAGAAGATGGGGCATAAACGGCTTGCGCTTGAAGCCGGAGAAGATGATGACAACTGTCCCATAGAATATGTCCTGGAATGTCTGGATACAATATATAAAATGAAAACAGAAAACGGCGAAATACGCAGAGTGAATGTCAATATTGCGGCAACCACAGTAGAAAATTACAAGAAACTAAAAGAAGCCGGCATTGGCACTTACATTCTTTTTCAGGAAACTTATCATAGAGCAGCTTACGAAAAAGCGCATATCGCGGGACCAAAGAAAGATTATGATTACCATATTACCGCTTTTGATCGTGCAATGGAAGCCGGTATAGACGATGTAGGCGGCGGTGTACTTTTTGGTTTATACGATCCTTATTTTGATACCCTTGCCCTTATGCTTCATAATGAATATTTGGAAAAAAAATATAATGTTGGTTTTCATACGGTATCCATTCCAAGAATTTGCAAAGCAGACGGAGCAGTCGATTCCGGTTATAAATACGCACTTGATGATAAAACCTTTTTAAAAATTGCAGCTATACTGCGAATTGCAATACCATTTACAGGAATAATTATTTCCACCCGCGAAAGCCCGGAAATGCGAAAAAAACTTATTCATGCGGGGATTTCGCAAATTAGCGGCGGTTCCAGTACAGGCGTAAGGGGATACAGCAAATCCGATAAAATAACAAAACAGTTCGAAATTAACGATGACAGAAAAACATCGGAAATTATTAAATGGCTGATGGATGAAAATATGGTTCCCAGTTTTTGCACAGCTTGTTACAGAAACGGGCGAACCGGCGATTATTTTATGAGTATTGCCAAATCCGGCGAAATAAAAAATGTCTGTCTGCCAAACGCGCTTATGACGCTTTGCGAATATGCCTGCGATTATGGAGATAATGATTTAACAAAAAAAGCAGATGCTATTATAGAAAAAGAATTAAGCAGTATAGAAAACGAAAAAGTTCGCGCCCTAATTGCCGAAAATATTAAGAAAATAAAAAACGGCGAAAGGGATTTGTTTATATAACGGAGATTAATTTATGGAAAGCACTCCAAGAGGACTGCGCAGGCATATTGCATTATTCGGAAAAACAAACTCCGGTAAATCTATGCTTTTTAATCTGCTTACCGGCTGCGATAACGCTATTGTGTCCGAAAAAGCCGGAACAACCACAGACCCTGTTCTAAAAAATATGGAGTTACTGCCCTTTGGCCCTGTTACATTAATTGATACAGCAGGGCTGGATGATACAACAGAGCTGGGAAAGAAACGGATAAAAAAAACCCGCGATGTTTCTCGCAGAGCGGATATTGGGCTTATGCTTGCAGATGTAAACGAGATAAACAATGCAAATATTAATGGAGTCGATTATAAAGATATTTTTTCCGGCAAAAAAATCGATGTATTTACAAAATGCGATTTAATTAATTCGCAAGATTTAAAAAATATTAAGGAACAGTTCCCCAATGCGGTTTTTGTTTCGCAGGACGATCCGCAAAGTATAGAATTGCTAAAAAATACACTTGTGCAAACATTAAAAGAGATAGAAGTATCCGATGAGGACTCGCTTATTTGCAGTTTGGTTCCCCGCGGCGGTACTGTTGTTATGGCAGTCTCCATAGACAGCGAAGCTCCCAAGGGCAGGCTTATTCTTCCGCAGGTACAGCTTATTCGGGACTGTCTGGATCATGGTGTAAAGGTGTGTGTTACAAGAGAAACAGAGCTTAAAGAAACGCTGGCTGTTGTTTCGGCGGTCGATCTTGTCGTTGCAGATTCGCAGATATTTAATATTGTTAACAATATAGTTCCTGCAAATATTCCGTTAACTTCGTTTTCGATTCTACTTGCACACCAGAAAGGTAATTTTAAGCAGCTCCTTAAAGGAATAGATCAAATAAAAAATCTAAAGAATAACGATCCTATATTAATATTGGAAGCCTGTACCCATAATCATACGCACGAAGATATAGGCAGGGTAAAAATACCCGCATTACTGGAAAAATATACCGGAAAAAAGTTTAACTTTCATTTTTTTAGCGGTTACAATATAAACGAAAACCCGAATGAATATTCTATGGCAATACTTTGCGGAAGCTGCATGATTAATAAAGCCGAACTGCAAACAAGATTAAAATTGTTATCTGAAAATAATATTCCTGTAACTAATTATGGCATAATACTTGCATTCTTAAACGGAATACTGGAAAGATGCACAGGTATTTTTACGGGAGCAAATAATTTTGATAGAACAGCTTTATAAAACCGGAGATTTACCGGACAATGAACTTAAAAAATTAATAGAAAACAATGAATACGGACAGGAGCTTTATAAAAAAGCCGACAATGTCCGCAGAAAATACTATGGAACAGATGTTTATATCCGCGGTTTAATTGAATTTACCAATTATTGCAAAAACGACTGCTATTACTGCGGAATTCGTAAAAGCAATACAATAGCAGAACGCTACAGACTTGGCAAAGAGGAAATTTTATCCTGTTGTAAAAACGGATACGAGCTTGGGTTTCGTACTTTTGTATTGCAAGGCGGCGAAGATACATATTTTTCCAACGAATTAGTTTCTTGTATAGTTTCTGAGATAAAAAAACTGTATCCGGATTGTGCCATTACATTATCGTTAGGCGAAAGACCTTATAACGATTACAAAGCATGGTTTAATGCAGGCGCAGACCGCTATCTGCTTCGTCACGAAACAGCAAACGATAAGCATTATCGTAAACTTCATCCTGACAGCATGAGCCTGGAAAACCGCAAAAATTGTTTATGGAATTTAAAAAAAATTGGTTATCAGACGGGATCCGGTTTTATGACAGGTTCGCCTTATCAAACTACAGAAAATATTATAGAGGACTTGCGTTTTTTGCAGGAACTAAAACCGGATATGATAGGGATAGGCCCGTATATTTCACATCAAAATACGCCGTTTGGAAATAATAAAAACGGAGATTTACATTTATGCCTTAGGCTTCTTGCCATTTTACGCCTTATGTTTCCAAAAGCATTAATTCCTGCCACAACAGCTCTTGGTACTATCGACCCAAAAGGCCGCGAACTGGGTTTAATGGCAGGCGCTAATATTGTTATGCCAAATCTTTCTCCGGTAAAAGTTAGAAAACAATATCAAATATATGATAATAAAATATGCACCGACGAAGAAGCCGCCGAGAGCAGGGTGTATCTGGAAAAAAAAGTATTATCGGCAGGGTATAAAATAGTAACGCATATTGGCCATGTATGCCTTAACGAGCATTTCTTGCAACCCTAAATCCAAGGTAATGCCCCTTTGTTACAGGAGTATTTGCGCTTCGTTTTGCAGAGCGTAAAAAATCGGCAGGGTGATTCCATCCGCCGCCTCGGAAAACACGATAACCACCGGAGGCTGCTCCTACAGGATCTGTCTGCGGACCTGCGGCATACATTCCATTAATATCCCAGCA
Source organism: Treponema sp. (assembly GCA_031286205.1). Taxonomy (GTDB): domain Bacteria; phylum Spirochaetota; class Spirochaetia; order Treponematales; family Breznakiellaceae; genus WQXQ01. Next base: position 8,323 of record JAITUR010000052.1, on the reverse strand, counting down.
CCATTCACCGACATTTCCATGCATATCGTAGATCCCAAATGCGTTAGGTGCAAAACTTCCTACAGGAACTGTAGCACGCCTGTATTCGGTTCTTTCGTTATTGTTAAAAGGGCGTGTTCCATCGTAATTAGCCTGAGCAGAAGTTATATTGTCTCCCGTATTAAACACTGTAAGCGTTCCGGCGCGGCAGGCATATTCCCATTCTGCTTCAGTCGGCAGACGGTAACCATTGGCATTGCGGTTCCATGTTACATTTCTCCCATCTATTGTATATACAGGAGTTAATTTATTTTTTTCGCTTAGTTTATTGCAAAATTCAATAGCATCAAGCCAGCTTACCTGTTCTACAGGCAAATTTGGCCCTTTGTTGTTGCTGGGGTTAGTTCCCATTATTTCTTCGTACTGAGCCTGGGTAACTTCGTGTATTCCAATATAAAAAGGACTTATGGTTACCTGGCGCTGTGCTTCATTACTGGATCTTCCCATTTCTTCTACGGGGCTTCCCTGTGTAAATGTTCCGCCGTTTAATCTGACAGTTTCGATAGCAGACAAATTCGATAATATATTTATTATCAACAATAATAAAATTAGCTTTTTCATAATAGTTCCTTAAACTTATCACCATTTTATACTTTTTCTATAATATTTACAACCACATATTTTCTATATATGCATCCGCAAACTCCCTGTCTACAGCAAGGTCTATTGTTACAGAATGTGCAATAATATCTTTACATTTTTGTAAAAAACTACAATCGGTTAAACCTTTTACCGCTCCTTTTAGGCTTGTGTTCTCGCATACCTGTACTCCTTTAGTAAACTCCCGCGGCAAAAGCCCGGTTTCCGCCGCATTTTCCAAATTGATATAAAAACCCATTCTGCCCGCAATATAAACCTCGTCAAAAGCAGAAGGTTTCATTCCGACAGTCCTGCACAATACACTAATTCCGGAATAAATCGCACTCTTTGCCAGTTGAAACAGGCGCACTGTCTCCTGAGTAACGGTAAATCCTTTTTCCGAGATAAAACCGCTATTCACATAACTGTCTTTCATTGCGCCGGTTTTATCGACTATGCCTTGCTGTTTCATCCGGGCAATTGCATCAATTAAATCAGAGCCGTAAGTTATCGCCTCTCCTTCGAAACACGGACCGGCAGCGGTAGAGCAGCATAAAAGCCGTTTTTCGCTTCCCTTCCATACGACTATCTCGCCGTTTGTTCCAATATCGACAAAAAGCATATTGTTTTTTTTATTGATCACATCAAGAAAAGTCAGCCCTGCAACAATATCTGCGCCAATAAAAGCGGAGATACCCGGTAGCAAAATAATCTGCTCCGCCGGTAAAGATAAATCGCTTCCGTTAAAATGGCGCTCTTCTAAAAATTCGGGGGAGTATGGAGCTTCTCCCATTGCATGAGGATTCACATTGATAAATAAATGCAGCATTGTTGTATTGCCGCTTACTGTACATAGATCTATACCGGACAAATTCCATTTTTCCATAAATTGATGCAGTATAACCTGCACTTGTTTGTTAATTGCAGTATATAATTCGCGAAGTTTGCCTGCGCGCGCGCAGGCTATACGAGACATTACATCTGTGCCAAATTCCCGCTGAACATTCAGAACAGAAACAGATTCCAGTGTATTGCCGGTATCTAAATCGATAAGCTGTGCCTGCACAGTAGTAGTACCAATGTCTAATCCCACTCCGGCGCGAGCAATTTTATTTTTCATAAACTCATTATAACATATTACGAACAAGTTCTCTTGTTTTTTCCAAGAGAAACCCAATATAAAAATCCTACCAATACACCGCCAATAATATTTCCAAGTGTTACGGGAATTAAATTTTTTACGGCAAAGTTCAGCCAATTAAGACCGGCAATCTGCTGTGCAGAGGCCTGAGACATAACAAGCCATTGCGGGTTTAGTTTAGCAAAGATTCCGGCAGGAATATAATACATATTGGCTACCGAGTGTTCAAATCCGGATGTTGCAAACAGCAGTATAAGAAAAAATATTATTAGGACTTTTCCCGCAGCATCTTTTGCCGCATAAGTAGTCCATACAGTAAAGCAGACCAGCAAGTTACACAGAACACCCAAAACAAATGCGGCAATAAAAGAAATAGATGTCTTGGATGCGGCTATTGTAATTGTTACGCCGCCCAGCAAACCGGCAGAGTTATTGAATAAACCGGAAAGATATATCATCCATGCTATTAAAATACTGCCTGCAAGATTGCCGATATACACAAGCAGCCAATTTAAAAACATTTTTTTAACTGTCGTTCTGCGATCCAGCGCCGTTGTAACAATAAGCATACTTCCGGTAAACAGTTCCCCGCCTCCCAGAATAACCAGCATTAATCCGGAGCCGAATAATACTCCTGCCACCGCCCTGCCAAGTCCGTAGGCTTCCGGATTAGCATACAAATTATAGGCTGCTATGGTAGAAACTCCTGCCGCAAAGGCAATAAATATTCCGGCAAAAAACGCCAAAATTAACACAGAAGAAAATTTCCTCTGCGTTTTTGCAAGTCCTGTATCGCTTGCGTATGCTAAAATTTCGACAGGTGTTCTTGTTTCCATAATTTACCCTTTATAATATAAATATTTTCTTAGTACTTCCATTACTCTTTCCATATCCAACGGTTTGCCAAGATGATCATTCATACCGGATGCAATACACGCATCTATATCATCTTTAAATACATTTGCAGTCATAGCTACAATTGGAAGATTTTCGAGCCGGCACGAAGGCAGAGCGCGTATAAGGCGTGTTGCTTCCAGCCCGTCCATTTTGGGCATTTGCATATCCATAAAGATAATATCATATTTATTGGGATCCGCCTCTACCATATCCAGAGCTTCCTGGCCGTTTTCGGCGCAGTCAATAATAATCCCTGTATCCTCCAAAAGCGATATAAGTATTTCGCGGTTAATATCTATATCTTCGGCAAGCAGCATTTTTTTGCCTGTAAACTCGTCTATGTCTTTAAATTGATCCTGCAGTTCTTTAAGGGAAAACGGCGCATGGGATTTTTTTGTACTGCGCCCCGCTTTTATGGTAAAAGAAAATCGCGTTCCCTTGCCAAGCTCGGATTCGACCCATATTTTGCCGTTCATAAGCTCTACAATATTTTTGGAAATAACAAGCCCAAGACCTGTGCCGCCGTATTTACGGCTGGTTCCGCTTTCTGCCTGCTCAAACATACTAAATAATTTTTTGTGATGCTCGGAAGCAATTCCTATTCCGTTGTCTGTTATTTCTATACGAAGTTCGCAGTATTCGTCCGTTTCGCATAACAAAGAAGCGTTAAGCTGAATTTTACCGTCTTCGGGCGTAAACTTTACGGCGTTAGACAACAGATTTGTTATTACCTGTGCCAATCGTTGATCGTCTCCTACAAGGAAATCCGGAATTTCTTTGTCTATGTTTACAACAAGCTTTTGTTTTTTTTCGTTTATCCTAAAATTAACTACTGCCAGCACTTTATGCAGCATTTTTTCGAAATTAAACTCTATGGGCGCAAGTTCCAGCCTGTTTGCTTCGATTTTTGCCATGTCAAGTATATCGCTTATAACGCCGAGCAAATGGGAGGACGCATCTCCGATTTTGTTTAAGGCATTATTTTTTCCATGCATATCATCGGATTTTTTTCCAATAAGTGTCATGCCTATAATTGCATTTATAGGAGTGCGCATTTCGTGACTCATAGAGGACAGAAAATTACTTTTGGCGCTATTAGCGGCTTCTGTCTTTCTAATTTCGTCATTGCTAATTTTATTTTGAAACAAAATAATAGCGCCAATGCAAATACCGACAACTAAAATTGTCTGAATAGAATCGATATATTTTATTCGTTCCAGGTAATCGGCGGAGCCGCCTAATTTGTAAACTATATCCGAATACATTGAATTGATATAATGGCATATACAGACTAGAACAATATGTATTCCCAAAAAAATAAAAAGGGAACGCCCTTGAATAAGTAAAAATATTATGACAGTGCCTAATATAAAATAACAAGCCGCAGAATTAAAAATACCTCCCAAATAGAAAAAAGCCAAAGGCAGCAATATATAGCTGATAAAAACAACTGTTATTAGAGTGCATATAAAATAAGCCTGAAATCGTCTGCTTACATAAAAAGAAACGGCTATAGCAAAAATTATACCCGCCAAAGCCAAAAGCAGTTCCAGCGGCGACCCCATAAAATATCGCGTTACAAGAGATACAATAGCGCCAATCATTCCGGCAAATAAAACAATATTAAGTTTTTTCGCTTCTATTGGCAATTTTTCCGAAAATAAAAAATCTATGGTTTTTTTTACAATACCCGCCAATGCAGACTCCTGAGCAATTATTAATTACCGGTTGATACTTTTAAGTATTTATGCAAAATCTCTAAAACCTTTTCGATATCAAGAGGTTTGCCAAGATGATCGTCCATACCTGCTGAAATACATGCTTCGACATCATCCTTAAAAACATTAGCTGTCATTGCAATGATAGGCAGCTTTTCGCTCTTGCGCTGCTGATCGGGCAGGGCGCGTATGCGGCGTGTTGCTTCCAGGCCGTCCATTATGGGCATCTGCACATCCATAAATACAATGTCATATTTATCTGGCTCTGATTCCAGTTTGTTTAAAGCTTCTTCGCCGTTTTCTACCCAGTCAACAACAATTCCGGTATCTTCCAAAAGCGCTATAAGTATTTCCCGGTTAATTTCTATATCTTCGGCAAGCAGCAGTTTTTTGCCTACAAAATTACCGTACCTGTTCTCGTCCTTCTTGGCAAGAATTTCTCCAAAACAATCGTTCATACAATCAATAATCATGGATGGAAAAAGCGGTTTTAACAAATGTTTGTCTACTCCCGCACGAGTGGCAACATCTTTAACCTGCTCCCAATCCATAGCTGTAATCATTATTACTACAGACTGCCTGTCGTCTGCGCGGGATTTAATTAATCTTGTAAGCTCAACCCCGTCCATACCGGGCATTCGCCAATCTATAAAATATATGTCATATTCGCCGCGTTCTTCTATCATACGGCAGGCTTCAAGTCCGTCGATTGCTGTGTCGCATTTTACATCAAGACTGTCAAATATGTCATTAAATTGATTATGTATTTCTTTGTCATCATCTACGGCTAAAACACGGACATTATCCCAATTTACGCCGTGAGAAAGCAGCGAACGCGGGTTTTTTGAGCCGCGCTGCAATTTTATGGTAAAGATAAACCGCGCCCCTTTGCCAAGTTCGGATTCTACCCAAATTTTGCCGCCCATAAGCTCTACAATATTTTTGGATATAACAAGCCCTAGTCCTGTTCCTCCATATTTGCGGCTGGTTCCGCTTTCCGCCTGCTCGAACATATCAAACAATTTTTTATGATGTTCGGGAGCTACGCCTATTCCATTGTCAGCTACTTCTATAAGAAGTTCGCAGTGTTCGCCTGTTTCGCATAACAAAGAAGCGTTAAAATGGATTTCGCCGCCTTCGGATGTAAACTTTACAGCGTTGGATAACAAGTTTGTTACTACCTGTGCCAAACGGTGTCCGTCTCCCACAAGAAAACTGGGAATGTTTTTATCGATATTTGTATATAGTTGCTGCTGTTTTTCGCTTACGCGGAAATTAATTACAGATATTACCCTGCTAAGTATTCTTTCGAAATTAAATTCTACAGGCGTAAGCTCCAGTTTGTTTGCTTCTATCTTTGCCATGTCAAGCACATCGTTTATTACGCCAAGTAAATGGGAAGACGCATCTCCTATCTTGTTTAAGGCATTATTTTTTCCTTCGAGGCTGTCTGTTTTTTTGCCTATGGATGTCATGCCTATAATGGCGTTCATGGGGGTGCGCATTTCGTGGCTCATAACGGACAGGAAGTTACTTTTGGCACGGCTGGCTTCCTGTGTTTTAATTAATGCAGTTTCGATTTCTTTTTTTAGCCGGATTTGATCGCGCATATCGTATATATAACCAAGTCCTACATATTTATCGTCTCTAATTATACGCGTCATTGTAAGTTCGACAGGCAAAGGCTGGCCATCGGGCAAAGAGTGAGTCCATTCGATTCTCATTGTTTCGCCGTCCATGACTCGTTTAATAACTTCCATAGCTTTATCTCGGGAGCTAGAACCGTCGGGCTGGAACTCCGGCGAATGAGATGCACTGCCAAAAAAGTTTGAGTAAAACTCTCTTGTAACATCGTATATTTTAAGGACAGCCTCGTTACAATCTATGAATTTAAAATTTTCGTCAAACACAGTCAGCCCTACGGGAGCATTTTCGTACACAGTGCAGATCTGTTCGCTTGCAACAGCTATATCGGTAATATCAACGGAATGTTGGATATGAACTTTTCTGCCGCCCGGCCAGTCAATGTACCGGTCGGTTTTACGGTAGTGTCTTTTTGTTTTTAAATTACATTCTTCCCATGTAATTACACTGTCCGGGTCTTTATCGAGCTCGTAGCAGGGACAAAAGTCGCATCTTCTCTCCATTCCAACCTGAAGCACTTTGTAACAGGGTATTCCGGTAACATCGTTCTTTATCTCGTACTGCTGCTTCATATAATCATTCATAAACAGTATTTCGTCTGTATCCTTGTCGGTTACATAAATCATAATGTCGGATTTATTTAATACGCTTGTTAAAATATCATGTGTTTCTTCCAGAGAAGTCCTTGCGCTTGCCGCTTGTTCAAGCGCCAACTCCAGTTTCTGGCTCTGCTTTGTAATAACTTTTTTGTTATTGGCAATATTTACCATTAAAACTATTATGACAAAAAGAACCAGCAAAAGCGCAGCTATAAATATGGTTAAAAAACTAACCCGTTCCTGCGCCAGGATTCTGGAATAGTCGAAAGAACGGCTTGTCCAATCATAAGAAATTTTATCGGTGTTGATATAAGAAATAGTTTTATCAATAATAGAGGTCAGCTCTTTTTCATTTATATTAAGTCCAAAAAATATATTGTTAAAAACAGGAAAGGTGTAATTGGCTTTATAGTTTGGTTTTTCGCGGTAATTTTTTTGATAATAAAGAATATATCCAAGATTAAAAAACAGGTCTACCTCGTTTTTTTCTAGTGCGTCCAACGCTTCGTCCTGAGAATCGTATAGGATGATATTGGTACTATTCGGAAACCATTGAACATATACTTGATGAGTAGCGCACCAATCGACGATAGCTACGCTCCTTTGCTCGATCTGGTATAACTCAAGATAAGGATATTCTGCTTTTGAAAAAAATGCGTAAGATGTCGAATAAAACGGCGTTTGAGGCCAAATAAAAAATTCTTTGCGTTCGTCGGTTATTATTAAATCCGAGATCAGTGCCGCCTTTCCCGTCTTTAGCATTTCCAGAATAGCTCCCCAAGATGTATCTTTGTCATTAATAACCTCGAACTCGATTCCGGTTATTTTGCTTATTTCTGTTAAAACATCTATCGCAATACCCTGAAATTCACCGTCGTTTTCGTTGTAAAAACTTACAGGGTATGTATCAGTTCCTAAAACAATGGGAACTTTTTTATCCAGACCTTCTAGATACGCTCTTTCTTCGGGGGATAAGATTTGTCTTATTGTGTGTTTTTTATATTCAGCTTCGCCTGATTTGTATAATTCAAAAAGTTTGTCTAGTCCTCCTGCAGCGAGGTATTTATTTACAACAGAAATAATTGGAGCAAACTCAGGATTAGCGGTAGACAGCGCAGCAGGTGAATAAGCCAGCGGCAGTATATCATATATAAGATTAAATTCTGTGCCGCTAAAATCATAAGTTAATACTGTCGATATGCTTATGATGGCATCTATCTTGCCGCTTTTTAGCATACCGGATTCTTGCACCAGGTTCGAAAGCGGTACGGCTTCAATTTCCAGATCGGGATAAGAGTTGGTAATAAATTCCCAAACAGAACTGCGCTCCAATATGCCTACCCGCAGGCCGTTAAGATCGCGCGTTGTTTCTATTTTACGATCTCCATAAGTTAAGATCGCAAGAGATCGCTGCAAGATTGGGTTGGACATAATATATCTGCTTTGCCGTTCGGGGGTAATGATAAGCTGGCTGGTAAAATCTATAGTCATGTCTTCCAAGCCGTTCATGATGGTATTTAGATCGTGGAACTCCAAGGTAAATGTAATCTCAAAAAGATTCGACAAAAGCTCGCCAAACCTGGGCGAGAACCCCGTGCAACTGCCGTCTGACAGAACAAATCCTTCTGTGGAGTAAATATTTCCAAAAGAAAAACTGCGCCCTTCCGCCTTTAATGCTTCTATTGCGGCTATTTCCTCGCCGGTTA
>JAITUR010000038.1 GCA_031286205.1 Treponema sp. | reverse complement strand
ATTCAAAATATTCAGGGACGGCAGACTGTTACGGTTACAAAAATTACAACTCATGCGGCAGGAACATTCACCACCATTACAAACGAGATTACAAGATACGACGACAATATTCCTGAAAGTGTATTTACAACACAGTATTTGGAGACTGGAAGAGCAAGATAAAATATAGTATAATACTCCAATGAATATACTTATAATAGGCGGTGCCGGATATATAGGCAGCCATGTTACAAGGGAATTTTTGGATCTGGGACATAGATGTACAGTTTATGATAATTTAAGTACCGGACTTAGAGAAAACCTGTTTCCCCAGGCAAGATTTATTCACGGAGACATTCACGATTATCCGCTTTTACTGGCAGCAATGATAAGCGGCCCGCATTCTCCGTACGATGCCATTGTCCATCTTGCGGCATCCAAAGCCGCAGGGGAATCCATGTTAAACCCGGAAAAATATTCCAGAAACAATATATCGGGAACTATCAACATATTAAATGCCGCAAGCGCCGCAGGTATTCAGTTATTTGTATTTTCGTCCAGCGCCGCTGTTTACGGCGAACCCTTGTATCTTCCTATCGACGAAAAACACCCGACAAATCCGGAAAATTATTACGGCTTTACAAAACTAGAAATAGAAAGAATTTTAGAATGGTACGATAAACTAAAAAATATCCGTTTTGCTTCCCTGCGCTATTTTAACGCCGCAGGTTATGATATTAAAGGCCGTATTTTTGGCTTGGAGCAAAACCCGGCAAATCTTCTTCCGATAATTATGGAAGCTGCCTCCGGTCTTAGGCTGGAACTGCAAATCTTTGGAGATGATTACGATACTCCGGACGGCACTTGTATAAGAGATTATATCCATGTAAACGATCTTGCTGCCGGCCATGCCCTTGCTTTGGATTACATTGCAAAAAATAATAAAAGTCTTACCGTTAATCTTGGCAGCGAAAACGGAAATTCGGTAAAAGAAGTTTTGGAAACTGCGCGAAAAATAACGGGAAAAGAAATACCGGCAAAAATTGCGGAACGCCGCCCCGGAGACCCCGCAAAATTAACTTCATCGGCATCGCTAGCTTTTTCGCTTTTAAATTGGAAGGCAAAATATTCTGATATGGAAACGCTTATAAAAACATCATGGACGGTGTATGAAAGATCAATTATTTAAATGGATAGATAATTCCATTCCGCTGGCTATAGAACTCGAAACAGAGCTGACTAAAAGACCCGCTGTTTCTCCAGAATCGGGCGGCGAAGGCGAACTGGATAAATGCCTCTTCCTGGAAGAATGGCTAAAATCGCACGGCATTACACAACTGGAAAGATACGATGCTCCGGATCGAAATGCAAAAGGCGGCATAAGACCAAATTTAATCGCAACTATTTCCGGATCAGACGAAACTAAAGAACGGTTATGGATCATGAGCCATTTGGATGTTGTCCCGCCGGGCGACGAAAATCTTTGGACAAATGATCCCTGGAATGTTGTATACAAAGAAGACCCTCCCGGCAGGCGGCTTATTGGGCGGGGGGTAGAAGATAATCAACAGGGAATAACTGCTTCCATACTGGCAGCTCTTTCTTTTACCGCCCAAAATTTTAAGCCGGCAAGAACTATTAAATTGCTTTTTGTCTCTGACGAAGAAGTTGGTTCTGCTTATGGAATCGAATGGCTTGTAAAAAATCATGGGGATCTTTTTAAGAAAAACGATATGGTACTTGTCCCCGACGGCGGCGATCCAAAGGCTGAATTTATAGAAGTATCGGAAAAAAATATTTTATGGGTAAAATTTATTACAAAAGGCAAACAGGCGCATGGTTCAAAACCGGATTTGGGAACTAACGCATTTTTAGCGGGCTCGGAACTTGCTCTTTGCCTGCATTACGAACTTTCCGCCGAATTTTACGAGTACGATTCTCTTTTTGATCCCGACTACTCTACTTTTCAGCCGACAAAAAAAGAAGCCAATGTTCCAAATATAAATACCATTCCGGGTATAGATATTTTTTATATGGATATGCGGGTTCTTCCCATATACTCTACAGAATTAATATTAAAAGAAATCGACAACATTAAAGCAACTATCGAAGAAAAACACGGAGTAACAATTGAATACAATATTATTCAAAGAATGGAATCCATGCCAACCAGTCCATCTGCAAAGATAGTAACATCACTTGATAATGCTATTAAGGAAGTTTATGCCGTAAGCCCTAAACCTGTAGGCATTGGCGGCGGAACTGTTGCAGCCTATCTTCGCAATATTGGCATTGATTGTGCGGTATGGACAAAGACGGATCAAACACTGCATCAGCCAAACGAGTATGTGCTGCTGGATAATATATTGGGAGACGCGAAAGTAATGTCTCTTTTAGCGCTTTAACAAAACAAATGGTAAAACTTGATTCCAAAAAAATAATTGCATCCTTGCAAGAAGACGGCGCTGTCGCCGCAAAACTTCCTTCTTACGAACTAAGAAAATCGCAGCTTGATCTTTTGGATATGATTATCCATGCGTTTAACGAAAAGGCGCTCCTAATGGCGGAGGCAGGAACCGGTGTCGGAAAATCGTTTGCATACCTTCTGCCTGCCATGCACTTTGCCCTTTTAAACAAGGAAAAAGTTGTAATCTCTACCGCTACCATTACACTACAGGAACAGCTTTACGAAAAAGATATACCTCTTGTCGCGTCAACTATGGGAAAAGAAATTAAATCGATATTAATGAAAGGCAGGGCAAATTATCTTTGCTGCCGCCGTCTTTACGGTGCGCTGGAAGAAGGATTACTCTTTGATACTGATTTAGGAGAATTACATAAAATAGCGGAATGGACAAAAAATTCGCAGACAGGCGAAAAATCGCAAATTCCTTTTATGCCTTCGCCCAATGTATGGAACAGCGTATGTTCGGAATCCGATTTATGTTTAGGCAGCAAATGTTTATACAGAGACGATTGCTTTGTTTTAAAATTACGCAAGAAGGCTAATTCCGCTCATATTATTGTTGCGAATCATCATTTATTATTTGCAGATTTGGCGGCACGGTATCATGGCGCAGGATACGAACAATCCGTAGTATTGCCGCCATTTTCCCATCTTGTTTTGGACGAAGCGCACACAATAGAAAGCGCGGCAACATCGTTTTTTTCTTCGGATTTTGCCCGTACCGGAATTTTCAGGCAGTTGTCACGGCTTTACAACAAAAAAAGAGGAAGCGAGTACGGACTTCTTGTAAAATTATCTGCTATGCTTCCTTCTTCTTTCGAAGTCCTGGATTCGATGGCGGATGCCACTCAAAAAATCAGAGAATCGGCGGAAGAACTTGATGACGCGGGATTGCGGCTTTGTAATATATCAGGAATATACCGCCTGTCTGCATCCTCCGACGAAGATTTTTTAAATAAAGATTTGTTCCCTCAATTTAAGAAATTACAAAAAAATATCCAAACTCTTACCGGCATGGTACGAAGCGCTCTGGAAAATTTAGAAGACGATGAAGCAGCCGACCCGTCTATTTACGAAATAAAAATAATTGCAAGACGCCTGGATGATATTGCGGAAATATGCGGTTCTTTTTGCAATTATAAAAAATACGAAGATCAGGTTTTTTGGATCGAAAGGCAGGATTTTTCCAAGAATACACCCTGGGTAGTTTTTACAAGAACACCTCTGGATCTGGCTCCGATTCTTAAAGACAGTGTTTATGCTCCAAACAAAACCGTCTGCTGCGTTTCCGCCACCCTTGCAATCAATAATGATTTTAGTTACTGGGCAAGCCGTACAGGTTTTTATTTAGAAAATAGATTAATGCTCTCCGGCTGCTTTCCGTCGCCTTTCCCATATTCAAATGCAGTTTTGCTTGCAGCCCCCGTAGATGCGCCTCTTCCGGACGAGGACGGATACCAGGAATTTATTGACAAAGCGGCTGCACAGCTTGCCTCTGTCGCAGGCGGCTCCGCCCTTGTTCTGTTTACCTCGTATCAATCTTTGGTTAGCGCTCATGCAAAGGCAAAAGACGAGCTTGCCTCTTTAGGTATTCGCTGCTTAAAACAGGGCGATGACGACCGCAGCCGCCTTTTACAGGACTTTGTATCCGATACCAATTCCTGCCTCTTTGCTACAAGTTCGTTCTGGGAGGGAGTGGATGCTCCGGGAGACACCTTGCGAATGGTTGTTATTTGCCGGCTGCCTTTTAAGACTCCCGGCGACCCCGTGCTGGAAGCCCGGCGGGAAGCTGTCGAAAAAAGAGGAGGAAATCCCTTTACAGAACTGTCTTTGCCCCAGGCGGTAATGAAATTTAAACAAGGTTTTGGAAGGCTTATGCGCCGTACCTCTGATCATGGTATAGTCGTTGTTTTGGATGGAAGAATACTAAAAAAAAGTTATGGAAGGCTTTTTATGGAATCTCTTCCCGAAACAAAGGTAAGTTTTGGAAACATGAACAGTATCCTGCATGATATAGAGAATTTTCTATATTAGCGCAAAAGCATCTATACAAAACAGTAATATGGCAGTATAATTAATAATAGGATTATTATGGCAGAAACTGTTAAAAATACTGAAAAATATCTTATTTTCTCCCTTCTTGGCAGGCATTATACCTTTCCATCCAAGCATATAGGCGAAATTGCCATGTTCGAAGCCGTTTACCCCCTTCCTCTTATGCCGTCTTATGTACTTGGAGTTATTAACAGATACTCGATCCCTTACGCGCTTTTTGACATAAGCCTTTTACTCTTTAACACACAGGGAGCCAAAGGCAAAATGCTTGTCTTAAAAGAAAATATAGACCGTATAGCTTTTTTAATAGATGATATAGCCGGCATTGCAGATGTCCCGCAGGAAGATATGCTCGATATAGAACGAACAGCTCAAAGCGGCGATGTATCGGATATTATTTCTGCATCATTTAACTGGAACGGCAGCGATGTTTTTATTCTTGATATCCGCCGTATTTTAGATCGTGCGCAATCCGAGGTTACCTAAGATGCGAGTATTTAACTGTTTTTTCGAAAACTTTTCTGTAGCAATTCCAATGGACTCAATTTCCGCATTAGATATTTATACAGAAAATACAATACACAATAAAGCGGTTGTTTATAATCAGGAAGAGATGCGTTTTTATGTATCGCTCTTTTGCCTTTTTAATCTTCAGCCCAAAAAAAACATTCATGGAATTATTCTAAAAAATGCAGTGTCTGAAAACGAAATTGTTATTCTTGGCACGCCTGTAGAAGACGAAATTAATATCCCCGATAATAAAATTTATTCCATACCAAAAACATTAATAGATACCCGCTTTTCGCGCTTTTTTAGCGGTATTCAATTTTTGGAAAATTCAAAACCCGTACTTATTTTAGATTCCAATAAAATAATAAAAAACATACAAATGGGGGAAAATTATGATTAGAACATTAATTGTAGACGACAGTCCATTAGTCCGCTCGATTATCAGGGATTTTCTGGAAAGCGACGGCTCTTTCGAAATTGTCGGCGAGGCTGAAAACGGCCAGGATGGAATAAACAAGGCTAAAGAATTAAAACCCAGCCTAATTACAATGGATATAGAAATGCCCATAATGAACGGACTTGATGCTACAGAAGAAATAATGAAAATCATGTCAACTGCCATTGTTGTTATTACTACTTTAGACACGGCAAAGATGGCGTACGAGGCAACAGTTAAGGGTGCGTGTGATTTTTTTGCAAAGGATACTTTTACCTCTCAGATGACGGATCAAAAAAGAGATGAAATTTTTAATACTCTTAAACAATTAACAAGCGCAAAAAAAGCTGTTTCCGCATCCGGCAAACCCCAGGAAAAAACGGCTGTGGATCAGCGGGAAGTAAAGGCTGTAATTATCGCATCCTCTACGGGAGGACCTATGGCATTATGCAAATTACTTACAGATATTTCCAAAGATTTTCCTGTTCCCATTATTATTGTTCAGCACAATACCGCAGGATTCGATAAAGGTTTTACGCAATGGCTTGACGGATATTCCCAGCTTGATGTTCTTCTTGCAGCAGAAGGTTCTGTTCCCGCGGCAGGAAATGTTTATATAGCGCCTACGGACAAACATCTTTTAATTACCGCATCCGGTTTTGTCCTTGATGACAGCGAACCCATTAACAATCAAAAACCTGCGGCAGATCTGCTTTTTAAAAGCGCGGCGGAATATTATGGGAACTCGCTTATTTCTGCCGTCCTTACCGGTATGGGCAATGACGGAGCTGACGGAACCCGTTATGTGAAAGAGGCAGGCGGAATAACAATCGCTCAGGACGAAGCTTCCTCCATGATCTTTGGTATGCCGCAGTCTGCCATAGAAACCGGCTGTATCGATATGGTTCTTCCGCTCGACGATATTGCAAATCAGGTAAAAAAATTAATTAAAGGAAATTAATATATGGTAAAAATAACAGAAAGGGAGGGGTCATGACAGTCCATGCTGATGTACTTGCAAATCCCGCCCTGTTATTTTTATATTACAGGATCGAACATCTTTTCGGCATTAAGGCTACAAACGAAGCCTTATTTAACCTGAATAAATATTTGGAAAATTTATGCGGAGCAGCCTATACGGAAGACCCCGCGGCTTTTGAACTTACCCTTAGCTCCCGCGAACAAATATTCCAAATATCAAAATTATTAACGGTTGCCGAAACTTATTTTTTTAGGGAAGGAGCGCATTTTAATTTATTGTCCGAACTTTTACCGCAGTTTACAAAATTAAACCGTCCTGTTCAAATTTTATCTGCGGCAACTTCTATCGGGTGCGAAGCTTACAGTATTGCCATGTTTTTTGATTACCATAAAAAAAATGGAGTAAACATAGACTTTAAGATTGATGCTTTTGACATTAATGCCGATGCAATCGAAACAGCAAAAATCGGACGCTATACGGCAAATTCATTTCGTAAAGACGGTTCTGCATTTAAATACATTATGGATTCGTATCTTATTCCTGACGGCGATAATGTTGTTGTTTCCGATAATATCCGCAGCAAAGTTTGTTTTTTTCCGTATAATATTATGAACGATTTAGACAAAGTGTACGATATTATTTTTTTTAGAAACGCCCTGATTTATTTTGCCGCCCAGACTCGTCTTATCGTTCTGAATAATCTGGCAGAATCTCTTGCAGATAACGGACTGCTCTTTCTTGGGATTTCAGAAACATCTTCTATTAACCACCCTTTACTAGAAAGCCGTTATCTTTCGGATATTTTTTTCTTTCAGAAATTTTCAGATACGCATCAGTATGGCCAATCCGCCTTAAAATTAAAATCTTTATACAATGCCAACAGCGAAGAACGCCGTAAAACCGGCGATCGCAGAAGCAGTATCGCCGATAAGTGCCCCAACAGGCGCACAAATAGACCAGAGACAAATTTACCGGCAATAACATCAAAATCATTTTTATATAAATCTCCCGTATGCTGCAAGGAAATAAAAACCATACTGGAAGTTGACGAAGGACAGCCAAATGCAAAATATATTAACGAAATACTTGTAAATTCTGACGGCAGGCTTGCTCCTTCCATTTCCGGAAGCGAACTTGCCGCATGTGTAGTTTATTTTTTAAGCATTCAAAATTTGGATTCTGCCGGTCTTGTACTTTCTTATTTGGAAAAATGCAATAACGGTTATGTCGCCATGTTTTTACGGGGCGAATATCACCTTTTAACAGGTAATGCAAAAGAAGCGGAAAATTATTTCGAACAATCCGCAGGAAAAGAAAAAACATTTTGGCCGGCTTTTTACAGAATGGCGGTTTTAGCCGCAGAAGGAAATGCAATACGGTATGAATATAAAGCAAAAACAGCTCTCGAAAGCCTGGAGCTTGGCAAATATTCCAGCTATGAATGTTTTATGGGCGGTTTTTCTCCCGAATATTTTTGCCGTATTTTAGAAAGAAAGTTAGATTAAATAAAAAACAAGGAGTTTTTATATGATAAAACGCAATTCGATAAAATTTAAAATCCTGCTTTTCTCCTGTATTTTTTTCCCATTAATACTAATTATAGGCAGCACAGCTTTTTTTATTTCCATGCGGCGCAATATACAAATTAGTACAGGACATGAATTGATTCAAAAACTGGTGGCGCAGCGTATTAAGCTGGAGTCCTCCGTCGAAAGCGAAATTGCCATTGTACTTAAATTGGCGAACTCCCCTCTTATACAGCAGTATTTTGCTAACCCGCAAAATACCCAGATAGCACGAATGGCGCACAACGAAATTGCCTCTTATCGCAGCGCCTTTAAGGGCAATACTGTTTTTTGGGTAAATAATTTAGATAAAAATTTCTGGATCGATGATTCTTTATCCTATGTAATTGATCCGTCAAATCCTGAGGATTACTGGTATAATAGAACATTATACGAAACGGAAAAATATAATTTTAATATAAATTTCAATCCTGCATTGGAAAAAACCAATTTATGGATCAATGCTCCTGTTTCTAACTCCATGCAAAGATCCGTTGGCATTGTAGGAACCGGTATAGATTTAACTTCTTTTATAGATTCCATATACGAAGATTTTGCCTCCAGAGGCGAGCTGTATTTTTTTAACGCCTTTAATGAAGTTACAGGAGCAAGTGATATAAGTTTTGTAAGAGATAAAGCAACCTTAACCGATGTCCTTGGCGTTATTGGAGACGAAATTCTTTCTATTGTAAAATCAGAATCAAGCGAATTGCATACCGGCGAAGTTAAATTTATTAACAATAAAGATACTGTGGCTGTACTTGGTCATGTTCCTTCGTTAGACTGGTATATTGTCGTTGTCCTTCCTGTTACCACCAAAGATATTTTAAATAATTCCATGACTGCGCTTTTTGCATCCATGATGGCGGTAATACTGTTCATATTTGCGGCTTTTTACCTTTTTATAACAAAGCTCCTGCACAGAACCACAGCAACAGCCAACCGGGTTTTTGAAAGCCTGGAAAAAAACGATTTATCGGTAAAAATAGAAGTTATGTCGCGCGACGAACTAGGCGGTATGTTAATGGGAATTGATGGGTTTCTTGACAAGCTTAGGTCTTCTTTTGCATTATTTAACAAGAATTCCTCTTTGGTTTCCTGCGCAGTAAATGAACTTTCTACTTCGGCAAGAGAAATTGCCGCAACAGCCAACGAACAATCTGCAAGCGTAGCTGAAATTGTAAGCACTATGGAAAATAATAAAAAACTTTCGGGTAAGGTATCGTCAAATACTTTCGAGGTTGCAGAGCTTGCGGAAGAAACAAAAACTTTAAGCGAACACGGTGCGGAACTTCATTCTGCCAACGAAAAAATGATGCTTGATGTCAAAGATAAAAACGATAGAATTGTAGAAGAAATTAAAAACCTGCACGATTTACTTTCGCGCATCGACGAATCTATTCAAATTATCGATTCAATTGCAGATAGAACCAAGCTTATCGCTTTTAATGCCGCCCTGGAAGCATCGTCGTCGGGCGAAGCAGGACTTCGCTTCTCTGTCGTAGCGGGAGAAATACGCCGTTTTGCAGATAATGTAGTGGGATCCGTTTTTGAAATTAAAGAAAGAGTTGCGGAACTACAGGCTGTTTCTGACACATTAACAGCCGAAGCAATAGTCGGCTCTAAAGCGATTGATTCCGGCTACACAAGAATGGTTGAACAAAAAGAAGTATACGAAAGTATTGTAGAAGTTTCACAGAATGTAGCGGAACGCTCGCATCAAATATCCGAGCTAAGCAAACAGCAAGAACAGGCTGCAGAACAAATGTTCTCTACCTTAAAAGAAATATCTGCAGGAATCAAACATTTTGTTGATTCTACAGTCTCGACATCGGCAACAGCGGAGAACCTTAACACAATTTCACTTGGGTTAAAGGAAACTCTGGAAAAATATCAAATTACCAAAGAATAAGGAATCGCATGATCAATAAAAGATTAATTAATAGAATACAAGTCCACGAACAAAGCGGAGAAAAACTAATATCCAATGTCAGATTTGCTTTGGGTATTATATATATAGTAAGCGTACCACTTGTTTCGTTACTAAGATATATCGAAGGGCTTGATCCTTTCCCCGGTCGTTCCAACATTGGTCCTGCCGTTTTTTTTCTTTATTCTCTTTTTTTATTTATTTATGTACGAAAAAATAAAATATTTAAAAAATATTTTAAATATATATATGTTACTTTGGATTTTACTATTTTAAGCGCTGCAATATGGATTGGATGTACTTATATGGAAATAGCTCCGCCAATCTCGTTTCTTTCTATACAGGCATTATTTTACAACATTCTTATTTGTACAGGCGCTTTTAGGTTTAGTTCTCGCTGCGCCTATTTCTCCGGTATTTTTGCAAGCATTACTTACTTGGCTGTTGTAATTATTAACAGAAACGCCCTAGACCTGTCTTACTATTTTGAATTAAATGCCAGTACAATTAATTTAAATTTCCCCATTTATAATGAGTTTTTCCGTGTAATGGGAATGCTTGTAACCGGCTGGGTTACAGGACTTGTAAGCAAACGCCGCCTTGCTCTATTTAATTCGATAATAGAAACAGAAACTGCCTCAGCAAATAATTATGCAAAAACTATGGAACAAACCCGCGTTATGTCGGAAATTATCCGTAAATCAACCGACGATATACTTTTATCTTCAAAGGAAGTTTACACAACCGCAAATAATCAGGCGGTAAGTATTCAGGAAATAGAAGCTACAATAAACGAAAATGCAAAAATTACCGGCGAGATTGCGGAAAAAACCGGCAATGTTGCCGATATTGCTTCCAAAATGGAAAAAGATGTTGTCTCCGGCTTTGTTCTTCTTGGACAAAATGTCAGCCAAATGGAAGATATCAAAAACAAAAACGACAGCGTAATCTCCGGCATTATGGAACTTGGAAATAAAATTACCAGAATCCGCGATATTATAAAAACAATCAGCGCTATTACGGATCAAACAAAGGTAATCGCATTTAATGCAGCCCTGGAAGCGGCAAGCGCAGGAGATCATGAGCAGCGCTTTTCCGCCGTTGCAAGCGAAGTAAAACGCCTTGCAGACGATATTGCAGTGCTTGCAAAACAAATACGCGCTCATACCGAGGAAATTCAAAGCTCTTCGTCTGCATTAATTTATTCCAGCGAGGAAAGTGTAGAAAAAATTAACCGGGGCAATAACCTTATTAAAGAGTTGGGAGAACTTTTCTACGAAATCCGTTCGGGAGTGGAAACAACATCGGCTCAGGCTCAAACAATTACACTTTCTACCCAGAAGCAGAATCAATCTTCTAAACAAATTAATATCGCAATTGCTGAAATTTCCAAAGGGCTTTCCAGCTTTATTCAGGCAACAAGAACCGCCGCTGCTTCAGTCGAAGACCTTACAGATACAATAAAAAAATTCAGCGTGTTATTAAACTATAAAACAGGAGACCTTAATGATCAATAACAAAATACACGAAAAGTTTAGTATCGATGAACACGAAGGAGAAAAACTTATATGTATAATAAGACTTGCCCTGGCTGTTATTTATATAACCAGTATGCCGATTGTTTCTATATTTAGATATATGGAAGGTTATGAGCATATACCTATGCGCGCGCATATTATGACCAGCATTTTTCTTTTATATTCTGTTTATTTATTTTACTATGTCCGTAAAACAATAAAGCTGCACAATATGTTTAAATACATTTGTGTTTTTATTGATATGACAATTATTAGCGCAGCTATCTGGGTTACCTGTACATATCCGCTGATTGCTCCGCCAATTACTTTCCTTTCCATTCAGGCTTTATTTTACAGTATAATCATACTTGCGGGATCGTTCAGGTACAGCACCCGCTGCATATATTTTTCCGGTATTTATGCAGGAATCGCATATATGACAGTTGTTATAATAAACCGTAATACCCTTGATCTTCCCTATTTTTTTATGCTGGAAGATAAGCGAATAGATGTAACTTTTCCTGTTTACAATGAATTTTTCCGTGTTTTGGGAATAATTGTTACAGGCTGGGTTACAGGGCTTGCAAGTAAACGCCGCTTCTTTTTCTTTAACACCATGATTAATGCTCAAGCATCCTCCACAAGAACATCTTTAGAAACTGTAGAACATACCCGCAGCACGGCAAAAAGCATTCGCGAATCAACAGACGAAATATTTTTATCTTCTAAAGATATTTTTTCTGCCGCAAATAACCAGGCAGTAAACATCCAGGAGATAGAAACAACAATCAGCGAAAATTCGTCGGTCTCCGCAGATATAACGGATAAAACCGGCAGTGTTGCAAATATAGCTTCCAGAATGGAAAACGATATTTATTCGAGCTTCTCGCAGCTTAAACTTAGTGTTAATCAAATGGAGGAAATAAAGAAAACAAACGATAATGTTATCTCGGGTATTATAGAACTTGGAAACAAGATCGTTAACATCCGCAATTTTATTAAATCAATTAATATTATTACAGACCAGACAAAAGTTATTGCGTTTAACGCTGCATTGGAAGCTTCCAGCGCAGGAGAACAGGGAAAACGCTTTTCTGTCGTAGCAAGCGAAGTAAACCGCCTTGCCGACGATATTGCCATGCTGACTAACCAGATACGCACCCAGATTGACGAAATACAAAGTTCTTCATCGACATTAATAATTTCCAGCGAAGAAAGCGCGGATAAAATTACCAAAGGCAATATTCTTATTAAAGAGCTGGAAGAAATTTTTCATGAAATTCGTTCGGGAGCAAAAACAACCGCTTCTCAGGCGCAGTCAATTACCACTTTTACCCAGAAACAGCAGCAATCCTCTGCCCAAATTAATATTGCAATTGCGGATATTTCCAATGGGCTTAACAGCTTCCTGCGTTCTACAGAAGCTGTAACAGGAGCAGCCGGAAATCTTACCAAGATGATCGACGAGTTAGACGAAATATTAAGTGTCGAAACGGAATAATTTATGGCAATAGACAGAGATAAATACATAGCCAAATATATAGACGAAGGTTTAGAAAATATTACTCAAGTAGAAGGCCTTGTCTTTGATATAAAAAATGATATTTCTGTAAAAGATAATCTTGCCACAGTTCTTCGCGCATTGCACACAATTAAAGGACTTTCGCGTATGCTCGAATTTAAAAATATAGAAGGGCTAACCCATGCGCTGGAAAGTGTATTTATTTCGTTCAGGGAACAGAGTATAGAGCTTACCGAAAACGCGTTAAAACTTATCCTTTCTACTTTGGATCTTGCAAAAAACGGAATCGAGCTTGTTAAAAATACAAAAGATGATGCAGTCGAGATTAAAGATCATGTAAAAAACTTAAACTCGCTTTCTACAGGCGGGGAATTTTCAGTGCCTAAAACACTCAAAGTATCCACACAGACAAAATCTAAAAGCATACGCCTTCCTACAGAAAAAATTGACGATATTATTAAAAGTATAACTTCCCTGCAATCTTTGGAAATTGCCGCCAAGACAATCTCTGTTGACACTACCGGCCTGAATTTCCTTATTAAGGAAATCTCTGCAAAACTTAAAACAAATAAAAACAAAGACCCTGCACTGACAACGAATATTAGAAAGATGGAAAAACTAAGCGGAAATATTAATTCTGCGCTAAAAAACTATTCTTTGGATGCCGGGAATCAGATCCGCGGGGCTTATGAAACTGTAATATCGCTTCGCACCATTCCCCTTTCCACAATTCTTGATACATACCCCCGTTATGTTTTCCAGCAGGCGGACGAACTCGGCAAAAAAGTTCAGCTTACAGTCGAGGGAAAAGAAAACGAAATCGATAAAAATATTATAGAAGCTCTTTCCGAAGTTTTTATGCACATAGTACGTAATGCTATCGACCACGGAATCGAAACGCCCCGGGAACGCCTGGAAGCAGGAAAAAGCGAAATAGGAAAACTTTCCATTACCTGTTCCCGGGAAAGCGGCAACATGAAGATTGTCATTGCAGATGATGGACGCGGCATAGACACCGAAAAGATAAGGCAAAAAATAATAAGCAAGGAAATTCTTGCCGAAAATACCGCGTTATCGCTTTCGAGCGATGAATTGACTGCTTTTATTTTTAAAAGCGGTTTTTCTACATCCGGCAATGTAAGCAATGTTTCGGGAAGAGGCGTTGGGATGGATGTTGTCAGGGAAAGCATAGAAAACATGAAAGGCAGCATCATTATAGACAGTGTACAGGGAGAAAGCACTGCTTTTACAATAACGGTTCCGCTTTCGATTGCTGCTCTTACGGGATTCCCGGTAGAAAGCGGCGGAATGAAATTTATAATTCCGTCTTCTTTTGTAGATAATATACAAATGCTTAACCACGACGACATATTAACTGTAGTTGATCGCTCTGAAATTAAATACAACAACAGGCTTTACAAACTGTTCTATCTAAACCAGATATTAAATATTAAAACAGAAAACTTAAAAAATACGGATACACTTTCGGAAACTGTTTTTGTTGTCATTCTTCGTGCATACGATGACAGCATTGCGCTGGCTGTTGACGGTATTGACAGCATGAGATCTGTTATCCTTAAAACAATGCCCGGCTTTATGGAAAGTATGCCGGTATTTTCCGGTATTGTGCTTAACGAAGATTACGAGATGATAAGCGTCCTTCACATCCCCACAGTAATAAAAATGGCAAAACATCTTAAAACTATCGATATAAAAAACGACACAAAATACGAAAAGCTCCGCAAAAACATTTTGGTCGCAGATGATTCGCTTCCAACCCGGGAAATCATGCGTGATATTCTTGCATCGGAAGGTTATCTTGTAGACATTGCATCTGACGGCGCGGAAGCGTTAGAAGCCGCCAAGGCAAAGAAGTATGATTTAATCTGCACCGACATTAATATGCCTGTTATGGACGGTTTTATGCTGACGGAAAATATCAAGAAAAACGAAGACCTTTCCCATATTCCGATTATCGTTATTTCGTCGCTTTCCAGCGAAAAAGATCAAAAACGCGCGGAGCTTCTTGGCGCATCAAGGTATATAGTAAAAAATTCGTTTAACAGTCATAATCTGCTTAAGGCAGTAAAAGATTTATTGGAGGATCCGTAATTAAATGAAGCGGTTTTTTATATTATTTGCACTTTTTATATCCGCTATTTCTCTTTTTGCGCGTGATGTAACTGTATATGTTATGGATACGGATATAGATCTTCCTTTGGAAGGCGCGGTAGTCCGTACATGGGAAGGAAATGAATTTATATGCGACAGAGACGGAAAAGTAGTATTTGAAGTACCCGAAAACAGACAGGTAATAATTCAGGCGGCATATCCAGGTTATGAAACAGGAAGGTTAGTAATTCCGGTTTCCGGCGACAGATTTACAATTGCGCTTAGACTTTCCGGCGTTATTCACGGAAAAGAACTTGTTGTAGAAGCTTCCAGACCCGGTACCAGCGACAGCAGAACAGGCAGAAGTATTGCCGTAAGCGCCAAAGAAATTGCCCAAACCGCAGAAATTGGAATTATAGAAGATGTTATGAGCACCATAAAACTGCTTCCGGGAGTCGGTCACAGCGGCACTTTTAATGCGCAACCGAGTATCCGCGGAGGTCATCCCGGCGATATGAGTGCATCACTTGACGGTTTTTATATCAATAATCCGTATCATTGGCGCGGAGGATTTTCCATTTTTGACCCCCGCATGGTACAAAGCGCACAGCTTTCCCACGGTGTTTTTTCTACACGGTACGGTCATACAATATCAGGTTTGCTGGAAATTTCAACAAAAAAACCGTCCGTTACCGAAACTCAACTTGAACTTGGATTTAATTCGAGTGCTTCTATTTTTAATCTTTCTATTCCATTGGCAGGCAAGGGCGGACTTTTGTTCATGGGACGATTAACATATTACGATCCGGTAATTATGCTGGCGCAGGAACTTTCCAAATATATTCCTGAATTTGAAGCTGTAAATTATATCAATAAAGCGCCATATATCGGAGCCGGAACTATCACCGGAAATTATCGTTTTACGGATAAACTTGAACTTGCGGCAACCGGTTTTTTTGGCGTAGACGGACTTAGTGCATTATTCGAAAATAGCTGGGATACCGAAGCTCTTAAAAGCGATACGGATGTTGATGTCGAATTAACCAACTTTCAGGGCTTTTTTACTTCATCGCTTTCCTGGAATCCGCGCAATGATATGCTTTTTAAATTAACTGGCGGTGTAGGGTACGAAGAAATGATCATTGACGGAAGAATGTTATACAGAATTCACAACAAGGAATTTTCAGATACTTTTAAAAATAAATATCCTACCCTAATAAGCAAAATAGGTATAACAAATTATAATTATTATCAGGATGCCCTTATTAATCAATCAGATTTAACGGTAAATATTCAGGGAAGAATCGATTTTGACTGGCAATTATCTTCGCAATTTTTAATTTCCGCCGGTGCACAAGAATTGTACAGTATGTACAAATCTACAGGGTATCAAGAAATGCAGTATGATATACCTTTTAAACAACTAGAACTTAATCCATTTTTAATTGCTATGCTTGGCATACCGCCTGAAATAGAAAATGATCTAAGAATTGCCATTCCTGCTTCAAATTCTCCAAATTCAGAAAACAATCTTTTTACAACATCAGGGTATGTTCTTACAGAATACAGTTCGCCCGGTAACAGATTTAACGCGGAACTGGGTTTGCGTTTAGATCATTTTTATTTGGTTGGAGACGGTTTTACGGCATCCAGTACACCCGCCCTTAACCCCCGCCTTAATTTAGATTTTAATATTCTAAAAGATGCCGGAATTTTAAAGTCGCTGGATTTATCCGCCGGTTCAGGTTTATTTTCTTCTGTAAACGATACTGTTTTTATGGCGGAAGAACGCTTTGGAATAGATAAAATTTACCCAAACAGAAGCTGGACTTCTATCTTAGGACTTAAATTTGAATTTCCAGAATCTTTAGTATTAAACATAGAAGGTTATTATAAATATGTTTTTGACAGAATGTATGTTATAGTGGAAATGAACCCCGGCGAAGATGTGGAGGTAAAACCTTATTTTAACGGCGAAGGAGTAATATGGGGTATAGATGTTATGCTGCAAAAAATTCAATCGCGTTACTGGGACGGCTGGCTTTCTTATTCCTACAGCTCTACAAAATACCGTGATCCTGAAGGAAGAATAGGAGGCACAAGTCTTTCCGGCGGCAACCGCGGCAATGACTGGTATTACCCGACATTCCATAGATACCATAATCTTAACCTGGTATTTAATTACAAACCAAGAACAGATATGAACTTATATATGCGTTTTGGCATTGCTTCCGGCGTACCGCTTTCCCGGCGCATTGGAGACAAACCGGAAAGTTATCCTGTATTGATCTTTGACAGAGATAATCCGACAGACAGTTATTATATAGAAAAATATTCATGGGACTCTGTTATTGATGAATCCAACCGTACAACTCCGTCACTGCCTATGGATATAAAATTTTCTATTTTTGGCAATAATAAAAACGGAAAGGTAAAATATGAAGTATATGTAGCCATTGAAAATGTTCTTGGTTTATTATATACTGCACAGGGAAACACAAGTTTTAATCAATATACTGGAGAGGTAGATACCGGAAGCTACAGCGCAAGCTATGATTTACCCATTCCAATACCCTCATTTGGGTTTAAGATTAGTTATTAAAAGCATTAAACAGGAAAATAAAATGAAAAATATTATTTCATTATTTATAATCTTACTATTCTCAGGCTGTGCTGTTATGGAGAAAGCCGGGCGGGTTCTTGACGGATCGGCATTTACAGAAAAGCAAATTGCCCTTTACAGATCCAATGCAGATCTTTACAGATATCACGAGCATACAGGCAACGATGCCTATATTGAAATTTCCATTGTGCAAAATAAAAATAACGAACAGTCCATTGTTATTACTTTTAATAATTATCCAATGCTTAAAATACGAGGTTCTTATCCTTTAGAAAATACAGAAATTCAAACCACTTCTTTGGAATATTTTGGAAGCTATACACATGGCTGGAATGAATATTCTATGGCTATGCTTGGAACAGGTAAACTTTCTCTGGAACCCGGCGGGGCTAATTTTGTAATAACCGAAAATTTTGAACAGGTAGAAATAACAGGCGGCCGTATTCACCGCTACGATACGCGAATTACAGGCAGCGAAGCTGTTACCGCCTTGCGAAACAGGCACGAGCGTATGTTAGCCCTTGTTGAATGGATGTCTTCTTTAGAGGATGCGCCGAAAAGGTTATCTATAAAAGAATTTGAGATATACTGGAAACCTATTTTGCTGCCGGAAATGGTATCTAAAGGCAAAAGACCCCTTAATTGGCGTCTGAATACGGACACTTTTCAGCGGGCAGAAAGTATCAGTTGGAATAAAGGTTATACAGAACGGGTTTTTCCGGAAGAACTTCATCCAATACGAAATTCGGGGACATTATTAAGGGATTGGGAAGAAGCTCTTCCCTGGCTATATATGGAATATGAATGGGAAAATATAGTAGAATTGCTTAAAGAAGAAATATCATTAAATAAAATAAAGTGAGGTAAGGTATTATGTTTTCAGTATTGGAACTATTTAAACTTGGCGGTGCATTTATGTGGCCGCTGCTTTTATTCTCTGTCGCCACTGTTGCTATTTCTTTAGAACGCGCGATTTATCTATTTTATCATAATCTTGTTATCGATGATTTAGAAATACAGGTTACAGAGTTTGTAGAAAAACGAGACTACAAAGGAGCCTGCGAGTACCTGTCCGGCTTAACCGATAAGCGCATGGGAGCCCGTGTCTTCCTGGCTCTTGTAAAAAATTCCGGCACAGGCGCTTCTTTTTCAGAACACCGCGCGGAAAAATCCGCAGAGACAGAAGCGCTTAACTGTATTAATTCTTTGGAAAACGGTTTTAACTTTCTTACCGCGCTTGGCTCTTTGTCGCCCCTTACCGGTTTCTTGGGTACGGTATCCGGCATGATTGGCGCATTCCGCTCCATCGCCGAAGCAACAGAAGTTAACGCGCAAATTGTAGCAAACGGTATTTACGAAGCGCTTATTACTACGGTATTCGGACTTATTATCGCCATTATCGCAATGATTGCACATTCTGTTTTTAGCCATATTGTAGATAAATTTTCATCCAGAATGGAAGGGGCATGTTCCGGTATAATTGCCAAACTTGCAATACAAAATGA
The DNA here is from genome assembly GCA_031286205.1 of Treponema sp. GTDB lineage: Bacteria > Spirochaetota > Spirochaetia > Treponematales > Breznakiellaceae > WQXQ01. Next base: position 8,425 of record JAITUR010000038.1, on the reverse strand, counting down.
AAATAAATCGTAAGAAGAAACATTCATTTTTAGAATCCAGCGCAGCAAGCGATGTTGCATTCCTCTTAATTATATATTTTATTGTTATTGCGGGTTTTAATGTAAACAAAGGTTTTTTAATGAATCTTCCTGCAAAGGATTCTACAAGATTAATACTTTCGGAAGACCTTCTTCGTTTTAATTTGGACGAGCAGGGGCAAATTGTTTATAAAGATGAAATTTTAACCCTGTCTGCTTCACAGGATTTAATTCAAGATGCCCATAAAGAAAATCCCAACATTGCTGTTGTTTTAACTATAGATAGTAATACAGAATGGCAGAGTGTTGTATCATTTGTGGAACTTGCCCAAGATGCAAAAATAGATGCATTTTCTTTTAGTATGAAAAAAGAGGAATAAAAATATACAATGAAATTAAAACGAAAGAAAAAAGAGTTTTTTATTCCCTTAAACTCCATGTCCGATGTGGCTTTTCTTTTATTAATTTTTATAATGATAGTAGCGTTAATTAATTACAGAAAAGAAGTTAAAATCGATTACCCTGAAGCCCAAACCGCCCTTAGAACAAGCGACGAAAAAAACATGGAAGTCTGGATTAACAAAGAAGGAGAAATTTTTCTAGACGGAGATATTGCAAATTACTCTTTACTGGAAAATAAAATTGCAGAACTTTATGTTACAGCCCCCGATACCCGTGTACATATAATTGCAGATCGTTCTACTCCATATTTATATATAAATAACGCCTTGGAAATCTTACAGCTATTACAATACCGTGTTGTAAGTTTTGTGGTAAAAAACAATGAATGAAAAAAAACTTCGCACCCTTGTTTTTATAATTGCCGCCGCTCTGCATATATTTGTACTATTTTTCTTTGTACTTGACTATGATCAATTTATTCAGGTTGATTCGGAAAGAGCCAGAATAATGAAGGTAACGGATATCGATCTCCTTCCGCCTCCAGAACCGGAAGCTCCCCCTGTCGAAGAAATAGCAGAAAACATGATCGAATCTGACGATCCTGATACAAACATAGTAGGAGCGGGAACTCTTAATTTCGAAAATTATCTGGAAATGCGTTTTCTTTCCACCATGCCCGTCTTTGATATGAACAGGATAACCGCGGATCTTGTTTACCCTCCTATCGCTCTTCGTTCGGGCATAGAAGGCAGAGCTATTCTGGAATTATTTGTAGATAAAGACGGGGTTGTTCAAAGGGTTACTATTTTACGCGAAGACCCCGAAGACAGAGGTTTTGGCGAAGCCGCTGTCAGGGCGTTAATGGGCAGAAAGGGCACTCCCGCAAGCTCCAACGGAGAGCCGGTTTCCTGCCGCTACAGATTTCCGGTAACATTCAAAATAAGATAGATTATCTTAAATCTAAAGAATCAACATAGCATCGCCGTAACTAAAAAAACGGTATTTTTCCCGTACTGCTTCGGCATAACTATCCATAATTAATTCCTTCCCCGCAAAGGCGGATACCAGCATTAATAAAGAAGATTCAGGCGTATGAAAATTTGTAAATAATGAATCTGCTATTTTAAATTTATAACCCGGATAAATAAAAAGAGAAGTGTTTTGCAAACCCCGTTTTAGCAATGTGCCGTTAAATGCGCTTTCCAATGTCCGCAGGCTTGTAGTACCAACAGGTATTATTTTTCTGCCTTCATTCTTTGCCTTTTCTATTTTTTGCGCATTATCTTCTGTAATAATAAATTGTTCTTCGTGCATTACATGATCTTTTATATTCTCGCTATATACAGGTAAAAATGTACCTAATCCGACATGCAAGGTGATATACGCAAATTCAATGCCGCAATCCGCAAGTTTTTCCAATAGACCTTTAGTAAAATGAAGCCCCGCGGTAGGAGCTGCTATCGATCCTGTATCTTTTGCGTAAATTGTTTGATACCTTTCAGAATCGATAGTTTCATCTTTTCTTTTTACATATGGCGGCAATGGTACATGACCGTATTTATCCAGCCATTCATCGTCAATAAAATTATCAAATTCAAGGAGCAGGTAATCTCCGTCAAAACCAATAATTTCCGCATTTGCTATTACATTATTATCATTGTTTGTAAAAACATAACGGCTGCCCGGTTTACGGCGTTTGGCTCTTTTTGCCAGAGCTTTCCAAACTTTGCTCTTTGCCGTATTTTCCTTTCCCTCTTCTTTCTTTCCAATTAATAGAAAATCAGTTTCTGCGCCTGTATCCGGTATTTTTCCTATAAGCCGCGCTTTCCTTACTTTAGAATCGTTAAAAACCAGCAAAGGTTTTTCGCTGTTAAGAATTTCAGGTAAATCCGAAATTGTTTTGTGCGTTCTTAAACCTGTTGCACGATCCAGTGTCATAAGACGGCTTTGCCCGCGCTGTTTGCTGGGATATTGCGCAACCAAATACTCAGGAAGATCAAAATTAAATTCTTTAGTCTTCAATCTGTATCCTCTTAAGATTTAAGCCCAAGATGCCCAAAAGCCAAACTTGTTACTACTCTGCCCCTTGCTGTACGCTGCAATAAACCCGCCTGAATCAAATATGGTTCATAATAATCTTCCAAAGTTTCTACAGACTCGCCAATGGAAATAGCAAGGGTTTCCGCTCCTACAGGACCGCCCTTATATCGTTCAACAATCATTTTAAGTATTTCTCTATCCTGCCTTTCCAGTCCAAGTTCGTCTATTTCCAATTTAGAAAGCCCTGTTTTTACGGTTTGTAATGTAATAGATGTTTCTCCAGCGTATTGGGCATAATCCCTCATTCGGCGAAGAAGCCTGTTTGCCACGCGAGGCGTCCCCCTCGATGATTTTGCCAAATAAGAGGCGGCATCATTATCGATCTTAATTTCCAGAAGCCCGGCAGAACGGCGGACAATAGCTTCCATATCAACTTGTTCATAAAAAGAAAAACGGCAGGTAATTCCAAAACGGCTTATTAACGGGCTGGAAACAATTCCCGCCTTTGTGGTTGCTCCCACCAGTGTAAAAGGTTTAATTGCTATCCGCAGAGTTCTTGCCATTGGTCCCTGCCCTACAATCCAGTCAATGCCATAATCTTCCATTGCAATATATAAAAGTTCTTCTATGGCGGGCTTTAAACGGTGTATCTCGTCGATAAAAAAAACATCGCCATGTTTTAAATTGGTAAGAAGCCCCACTAAATCCTTTGGCTTTTCCAATGCAGGAGCGGAAGTTTGAATAAAGCCGGACTGTAATTCATTTGCTACAACCTGTGCAAGAGTGGTTTTCCCAAGTCCCGGTGGTCCAATTAAAAAAAGATGATCCAGGCTGTCCTTTCGTTGTTTGGCAGTGGTAATAAATACGGAAAGATTCTCTTTCATTGTTTTTTGACCAAGAAAATCGGATAAAACCTTTGGACGCAGATTAATATCCCGCTCATCCTCGTTATCAATCTGTTCCGGCCGCACAAGTCCGCCGTCTTTTTTTTTCATTTATACCTCTTGCCAGCCGTTAATTGCTTCCTGATAAATAAACTATAGCTTCCTTAAAAAGCTGTTTTTCTTTTTCTTTATAGGGAAGATCTGCGCCAATGCCGGAAGCCTCCGCTTTAGCAAGAGCTTCCGCGGCAGAACGGCGATCATAACCCATATTAGCAAGAGCTTCCACTAAATCATTATATGGCGAAGAAACAGCTTGCTTTTCATTATTCTGAACAAGTTTTCCTTTTAACGATAAAAGCATTTTCTGGGCGGTTTTTTTACCAAGACCGGGAACTGCTTCTAGGCGGGTAAGATCGCCGTTCTCCAGTGCGCATTCAAGATCGTCCTGACTGATTCCTCCCATAATTTTTATAGCGCCTTTGGGACCAATTCCATCGACTTTAAGCAGTTCTAAAAAAGTGGAACGGCGGCGTTCATTGGCAAAGCCAAAAAGCTTCATTTGGTCATCGCGGTGGTAAAGCCATGTAAAGACACGGAGCTCGCTTTTTAGGGCAAGACCATGAATATCATTTATGGGCATGGCTATCTCCCATTCAATGTCGCCGGAAAGCAAATATAATGCCTCCGGGCTTTTAGCCGTAACAAACCCTCTAATACTATTAAACATGGCTAATCCTACTACAAATAACAAAAAAAATCGATAAATTTCGTTGAAATTCACTTGCCAAATCTTAAACTATATTATACAATATAGTTAGACTAGTCAGACTAGTAAAAATAGTCTTATTATAAATTATTAACCTAGGAGCCGAGTGTCGCGGGCAAACATAGTTTGCACATGACCGAGGCGACGACGGTTAACGAAGGGTTTAATACCCTTTATTTAAGGAGGATTATATGGTAATGGCTCAAACTGCAAAAAGCAAAAGAAAACCGGAATGGCAGTTGCAGGAAGCAAAAGCTTCGTTTAGCGAAGTTATTAAAGCAACTGTGGCACAACCCCAAACTATCACGGTTCATGGAAAGGAAACAGCTGTTATTCTTTCTATAGAAGAATATAAAAAACTAAAAACTCCAAGGCAAACACTTTTCGAGTTATTTCAAAATTCTCCCATGTACGGCGTAGAATTGGAATTACCGCCTCGTAATCCCGAAGAAATGCGGGAGGTTTCCCTTTGAAATACTTATTGGACACAAATGTATTATCCGAATTGCACAAACCCCACTGCGATAAAAATGTAAGAGCTTTTACAGAATTAATCCCTTGGGATAATTTGTACATATCAAGTATTTCTATTGGGGAACTGTGCTACGGCATGGAAAAACTCCCCCCGGGCAAGAAAAAACACGAACTTCAAATATGGCTTTATTCAAAAGTAATGGAATGGTTTAAAAACCGTATTGTTCAGCTGGAAACAGAAATATTTCTGGAATGGGGAAAAATCCGCGCCAATGCAGAAAGGACGCTTCCGGTTGTCGATACAATGATTGCCGCTTCCGCAATTACACACAGAATGTTTTTAGTAACAAGAAATACCGCGGATTTTACCGGTATAGAAGGACTAAATTTACTTAACCCTTGGGAATATTAGGAGAGCTTACAGCGCAAATTGCCGATGCAAGAGCGTCTGCCGCATGGTCGGGTTTGGGAATTTCATCCAGCCCAAGAATAATCCGTACCATTTCCTGAACCTGCGCCTTATTTGCGCTGGTAATGCCCGTTACTCCCTTTTTAATTAAGTTAGGCATAAATTCATGGACAATAATGCTTTTTTCCGCCAAAACTGCAGAAACTACTCCGCGAGCTTCCGCTACAGGAATAGCGCTGGAAACATTTTTACCAAAAAACAAATGTTCTATGGCAGCTTCTGCCGGTTTGAATTTTTCTATTATATTACGGATAGAATGCATAATAAAAAAAAGGCGCTCAGCACGCGGCTGATCCGCCTTTGTAGTTATAACACCATGATCGATATACTTGATTTTTCCTGCCGCGTCTTCCAATACACCCCAGCCGGTACTTGCAAGTCCGGGATCGATACCTAATATTCTGCGGCAAGGAAAATTTTGCAAGTTATTTTAAGCTGCCTCGAAACCTTCCGGAACCGCAACATTCGAATAAACATTCTGAACATCATCGTTTTCTTCGAGTTTATCGATAAGTTTTAAAACCTTTGCAGTTCCTTCATTATCCAAAGTTACTTCCGCATCCGCAACCATGCTAACCTGAGCGCTTGTAGTTTCGAAACTTTTTTCCTGCAATGCGTTCAGAACAGATTCGAAATCTTCCGGAGCCGAAGTTACTTCGATAATACCGTCAGAAGCCGATACATCTTCCGCGCCGCCTTCAAGAGCCGCTTCCATTACCGCGTCTTCCGAATACTTTTCGCCGTCAAGGATAATAACGCCCTGGCGTTTAAAAAGCCGCGAAACTGCACCGGAAGTAGCAAGCTGGCCTCCTGCCTTAGTCAGAATATTGCGAATTTCCGCGGCAGCGCGGTTTTTGTTGTCCGTAAGAACTTCGATAAAAATTGCGACTCCTCCCGGAGCATAGGCTTCATAAATAAGTTCTTCGTAGTTTACACCCTCAAGCTCGCCTGTTCCCTTCTTTATGCCCCTTTCGATATTATCTTTGGGCATATTGGCTCCCCTTGCCTTAAGAATTGCTGTCCTAAGACGAGGGTTAGTATCAGGATTACCTCCACCCATACGGGCTGCAATGGAAATTTCCTTAATTAATTTGGTAAAAACCTGACCGCGTTTGGCATCTGCGGCACCTTTGGCGTGCTTAATAGTCGCCCATTTACTGTGGCCCGACATAGTAACTCCTTAATGTCTATTTTGAGAAAATTATTTATTCAAAGAAAAGAATTATAGTCTTCCTCTCTGGACACCTTTATCCAGAGTATCTTTGATAAGTTTCTGATACCATTCAAAGGCAAAGGGTTCTTTGTTTCTTGCCTGCGGTTTAAGCTGTGCTTCCAGATTGTCCTTACAGGGTTCACAAATACCATACTGGGGATAATAGTAAAAAGTCCGATTTGTTATGGTTTCATCAATTCTCTTTTTGCACACATCACAATAAATATTTTGCATAAAAGCCTCCTAATATAATCTTGATTATATTATATAAAAACTTTTACAATGTGTATAGTACCTTTATGAATGAAAATGATAAAATCCTAAAAATTGATAGGGCTGTTTTTAGCCCAAAAAACCCCCTAATTATAGCCGAATTGGGGACAGGTCATAATGGCGATATAATTAAGGCAAAAGAAATGATAGATGCCGCAAGCTGGACCGGGGCGGAATGTGTAAAGTTCCAATTAGTCTATGCTGATGAAATTCTCCACCCAAATACCGGCTTTGTTAATCTTCCGGGGGGTAAAATACGGCTATATGACCGGTTTAAAGCCCTGGAAATGCCCCCTGAATTTTACACGGAAATTAAGGAATATGTCGATTCAAAGGGGCTCCTGTTCCTGTGTACCCCTTTTGGGCATAAAAGCGCGTCAATTATAAAGAAATTAAATCCAAAAATTGTAAAAATAGCTTCTCCGGAGTTAAATTATACAAGTTTATTGGAAAACATAGCTAACTGGGGGCTTCCGGTTTTGCTTTCTACGGGGGTTTCGCGGCTTTCGGATATAGAACAAGCAGTATCGATACTTAAAAAAACTCCCCATTCCCCGCTTTGCCTTCTGCATTGCGTAACATCCTACCCCGCTCCGGAAACAGATTATAATTTGCGGGTTCTGCCTAATCTTGCGCGTACTTTTGGGGTATCCGTCGGGGTAAGTGATCATAGCGCAGACCCCGAATTGGTTCCTGCTTTGGCGGTGGCTATGGGGGCAAGCGTTATCGAAAAGCACTTTTGCCTGTCCAAAAGCGACCCCGGTCTTGACGACCCAATTGCTTTGCCGCCGGAAGATTTTGCAAAAATGGTACAGGCAGTCCGTCGTGCCGCAAAAGACAGCCCGGAAGATACCATAACCCGCTTTTGCAGCGAAAAAGGAAGCTCTTTTGTAGAACAAATTTTAGGCAGCGGAATAAAAGAACTTGCCCCTTCAGAAAAAGAAAACTACACAAGGACCAACCGTTCCATTCACGCGCTTAGGGATATACAAGCAGGCGAAATTATAAAGCAAGGCGATTACGCCGTTCTTCGTACCGAAAAAAACCTGCGTCCGGGTCTGGAACCCTCTTGGGAAAAAACATTGGAAGGGCGCACCGCACGGCAATTTATTCCCGACGGAGAGGGAATTAGGCTTGAAGATGTGTAATAGCTGGAATATTTTAACTTTTTCTGTCAAAATTAAATAATATAAAAGGAGAAAATATGGAACTTTATAAAACCGGAAAAACAAAAGATATTTATAAACAACCGGACGGAAATTATCTTCTTAAATTCAAAGATACAGTTACAGGTCATGCTCCCGGCTCCACAGATCCCGGCGGGAACAAGGTTGTAGGTTCGCAAGAAGGCATCGCGTCCGGAGCCTTAAAAATGACAACATATTATTTTGAATTGTTTAAGAAAAATAAAATTGCCACACACTATGTCAGCACAGATCTTTCTAAAAACGAAATGATTGTCCGCCCTGCCGAACTTTTTGGGAAGGGGCTGGAATTTGTCGTGCGTTACAAAGCAGCCGGAAGTTTTATAAGAAGATTTGGTCTTTACAGCAAAGACGGCGACGAACTCCCCGGAATTTTCGAAATTACATTAAAGGACGATGAGCGCGACGACCCTCCTGTAACGGCAGAAATACTTTTTGCGCTAAAATTGATAACTCCCGCTCAATACAAAAAAATATATAAAGATACAATGAAAATCTGCGGACTTATCAGAAAAGATCTAAAAAACAAAGGGCTGGAACTTATTGATATTAAAATTGAGTTTGGCTTAATCGATGGAAAGATTGCTTTAATAGACGAAATAAGCGCCGGCAGTATGCGGGTTTATGAAAACGGAAAAAAACTGGATTATTTGGCGCTCTCCAGCAAGTTTTATGGAACTG
>JAITUR010000075.1 GCA_031286205.1 Treponema sp. | reverse complement strand
TGATTATTGCGGAGGTGTTATACCCGATCCCTTTCCGAACTCGGAAGTCAAGCCCTCTAGCGCCGATGATACTGCATCTCTAAGGTGCGGGAAAGTAGGTCGTCACCAGGCTTTTTTTTTGCCCAAATCTCTAAATTCTGAACACAGAACTCAAGCCCTCTAGCGCCGATGATACTGCATCTCTAAGGTGCGGGTTTTGCCAACGAGCCCATAGGGCGAAGTTTCCAGGCAAGTAGGTCGTCACCAGGCTTTTTTTTTGCCCTTTCAAGTTTCAGAAGCTGATTTATTACGCCGATAATACCAATATGAAGAAGAAATTTATTTTTATCGCATTAATTACAGTAGCATTAATTAATTTAAGCGCTCAAGCGGCGGATGTTTTTAAACAAGAAGGCATTGCTTCCTGGTATGGAAAAGAATATGACGGGCGGCCTACAGCATCGGGGGAAATTTACGATTCCTCCGGGTTAACTGCGGCTCATCCAAGTTTGCCGTTCGGAACAAGGCTTGTTGTTACGAATCAACATAACAATAAAAGTGTTACAGTCAGGGTAAATGATCGCGGACCTTTTGTTCCGTCAAGAATTATTGATGTTTCTAGAGCAGCGGCTGAACAGCTTGATATGATAACAACAGGCACAGCTCCGGTTTCCATAGAAAGTATAGATAGAATTGCAATATCGCCGCCTGTTCAGCAAGTGCCGTCTGCGCAGCAAACGCCACCTGCGCAGCAAGTGATGCCCGTACAGCAAGCAGTTCCTGTAATTCAGGCGCAAACGGTTCCCGTTACACCTCATTCAACACCGGTTGCTGCTCAGCCTATTGTTATTCAGCCGGTTGTTACGCAGATTCCCATGCAGATAAATTTAACGCCTGCAATTGTTGTTGTGCCGGAAAAAACATACCGGCTGCAGGTTGGCTCTTATAAAAATGCCCGCAATGCTGTTACCGCATTTGACAGAATAAAAAATGCAGGACTAAACCCCGCTTATGAACGCTACATGGACGGAACAGACAGTGAATATTTCCGTGTTGTTGTTGCGGGAGTTCGCGGCGCCGATGTCCAGCAAACAGCAGAAAAATTGGGAAATGCCGGCTTTAGAGAAGCCTTAATCCGCGAAGAAAATTAATTTTTCTCCGTATATTAAAAATAATCGACAAAAATTCCCTAACAGTACCCATTGGTTGATTTTACCGGCTATTGACAAAAGTTTTTTTTTATACTTATATAGGTGATATGCATAACTTAAAATTTTTCTCCGGGGAAAATGTTCCGCTGGAAATGCACAAAGTACGGATGGTGCAAAAAATAAACCTTTTGCCTATCGAAAAACGCTTGCAAAGTATAAGCGAAGCCGGATTTAACACATTCTTGTTAAAAAACCTTGATATTTTTCTTGATATGCTGACAGACTCAGGCGTTAATGCCATGAGCGAGATGCAGTATGCCGCCATGCTTCAGGCAGATGACAGCTACGCAGGGTCAGAAACTTATTACAGGCTGGAAAAAGTATTAGCCGATATTTTTGGCATGAAATATTTCCTGCCTGCTCATCAGGGGCGCGCTTGCGAGCATATTTTTTCTCAGGTAATGGTAAAACCCGGAACACACGCGCTTACAAATTATCATTTTACAACAACAAAAGCGCATATTGCGCGAATGGGCGGTATTGTAGAAGAAATTATTTTGGACGAAGCGTTTAATATACAAAGCAGCCATCCTTTTAAGGGCGATATTGATATAAATAAACTAAACGAAGCAATAAAAAAACATGGAAAAGACAAAATTTGTTTTGTCCGCATAGAAGCCGGAACAAATCTTATTGGCGGACAGCCTGTATCCATGAAGAATATGCGCGAAGTTTCCCGCATCTGCCGAAAAGAAAATATAAAATTAATTTTCGACGCAAGTCTTTTAACGGACAATCTTTATTTTAACAAAATACGCGAACCTGAATTCAAAGATACGGACATTAAAAATATTACGCGGGAAATCGGATCGCTTATGGATATGATTTATTTTTCGTCACGCAAACTTGGGGCTGCCCGCGGCGGCGGTATTCTTACATCCGACGAAGATTTATTTATAAAAATGCGCGAGCTTGTTCCTCTGTTCGAAGGTTTTTTAACCTACGGCGGAATGTCGGTGCGCGAAATGGAAGCAATGGCAGTCGGTTTGCAGGAATCTTTAGACATGGATGTAATCAGCCAGACGCCTATTTTCGTAGAAGCTCTTTGTAACGAACTTGTAGAAAGAGGTATTCCTGTTGTAACGCCTCCCGGCGGTCTTGGCTGTCATTTGGATGCAAAACAATTTTGTGATCATCTTCCGCAGACAGATTATCCTTCGGGCGCTTTGGCAACAGCTATTTTTATTGCAAGCGGAATCAGGGGAATGGAACGCGGTACTATAAGCGAAGCACGCAATGACGACGGCAGCGAACATCTTGCAAACATGGAACTTGTGCGCCTTGCCTTTCCAAAACGGGTCTTTACATTGTCGCAGGTTAAATATGTAGTAGATCGTGTTACATGGCTGTATAAACACCGCAGTTTAATTGGCGGGCTTGAGTTTGTGGAAGAACCCAAAGTATTGCGCTTTTTCCTTGGACGCTTAAAACCCAAAGGAGATTGGCCGCAAAATTTGGTTAAGCAATTCCGCAAAGATTTTGGCGACAGCCTTTAGCTTATAGCAGATTTCATTTCTTTTACATAGTTGTAAACTTTCTCGCCGGCTTCTGCTCCATGCTCCGCAATTATTTTAACTATCGCGCTGCCTACAATTACACCGTCGGCGATTTTTGCCATTTGTTTTGCCTGCTCCGGGGTGTGAATGCCAAAGCCGATAGCCGCCGGAACATCAGTTGCGGATCTTATTGCCGTGGTTATGGAAGCCAGGTCTGTAGTTATCTCGCTGCGGATTCCTGTTACGCCCATCGATGAAACCAGATATATAAAACCGGAAGCCGTCTTAGCAATGTCTTTTATTCTTTGTTCGGAAGTAGGCGCAATAAGCGAAATTAAATCGATGCCGTGCTTGCCTGCCGCCTCGCGCACGGGAGCCTGTTCTTCGAAAGGCAGATCGGGAATTATGATACCGTCTAATCCGACTTTTCCACAGCGTTCAAAGAAAGAATCATAACCTGCCTGAAAAACAGGATTAACATAGGTTAGAAATACCAAAGGCACTTCGGTTTCTTTGCGTAAATCCGCAATAAGGTTAAAAAGTTTTTCTACCGTTGCTCCGGCGGCAAGAGCGCGGTTGTTTGCTTCCTGAATTACCGGTCCTTCCGCAATTGGATCGGAGAACGGAATACCTATTTCGATTAAATCCGCGCCTGCTTCTATCATTTTTAAAACAAACTCTTTTGTTTTTTCGATTGTAGGATCGCCGCCGGTTATAAAACTAATAAACGCTTTTCCATTAGCGAAAGCTTTTTGAATCCTATTCATGTAAATTCCTGCCTCTGTACCGCGCGATTGCCGCGACATCTTTATCTCCTCTGCCTGATAGACACACAATAATACTTTCGTCCTTGCTAAAGTTACGCGCTATTTTTTGCGTATGCGCAATTGCATGCGCGCTTTCTATTGCGCAAATTATTCCTTCTGTGCGGGCAAGGTATTCAAAACCGGAGACTGCCTCTTCGTCTGTAACCGGAACATACTGCGCGCGTTTTTCGTCGCAGAGCCATGCGTGTTCAGGTCCTATGCCGGGATAATCCAGCCCTGCCGAGATCGAATGTACAGGCGCAATCTGCCCTTCTTCGTTTTGGCAAAAGTACGACTTCATGCCGTGGAAGATTCCAACCGTTCCCTTTGCAATGGAAGCTGCGTGTTTTTCTGTATCGATACCATGTCCTGCGGCTTCGCATCCGATAAGTTGAACGCCTGTATCGGGAATAAAATTGTAGAACATACCGATAGCATTACTTCCGCCTCCAACGCAGGCAATGACAGCCGCCGGAAGTTTGTTTTCCGCCGCAAGGATTTGTTCGCGCGCTTCACGGCTGATTACACTTTGGAAATCGCGGACAATCATGGGGAAGGGGTGAGGTCCCATTACAGAGCCAAGAACATAGTGCGTATCATGCACACGGCTGACCCATTCGCGCATTGTTTCGTTTACCGCATCTTTTAAAGTTTGCGTGCCGGACATTACAGGGTGAACCTTTGCTCCAAGAAGTTCCATGCGGTAAACATTAAGTGCCTGCCGCTCGGTGTCTTCCTTGCCCATAAAAATTTCGCACTCCATTCCCAGCAGGGCAGCCGCAGTAGCCGAAGCCACGCCATGTTGTCCGGCTCCCGTCTCCGCAATAATTCTTGTCTTGCCCATTTTTTTTGCAAGCAGTGTCTGTCCCAAAACATTGTTTATTTTATGAGAGCCTGTGTGGTTCATGTCCTCGCGTTTTAAAAATATTTTTGCGCCGCCAAGATCGCGGGTCATTTTTTCTGCATAGTACAAGAGCGAAGGTCTGCCTGCGTAAGTTTTAAACAGGGTATCAATTTCCGCCTTAAAATCTTTATCTTCCTTGTAATGATTATAGGCTTTTTCCAAATTGATAATTTCGTTCATTAATGTTTCGGGTATATATTGCCCGCCGTATTTGCCAAATCTGCCTGAGTTCATGGTTATTCCTTTATATTAAGTGTTGCCCTTCTGCGATAATGCTCTACCTGCATTGTATAATTAATTTGAATGTTGTCCGGTTTTTTTGCCGGTTTTCCCATTATCGAAGTTAATTCTAATATTTTTTTACGATCTTTTATACCGTCCGTTTCCGCTCCGCTGGATACATCAATGCCGTAAGGTTTTAATGCCATTGCTTTATCGATATTTTTTAGATTGATGCCTCCCGCCAAAAACCACGGTTTGTTAATTTTTATAGATTTAAGCATATCCCAGTTAAATGTTTTTCCGGAGCCTGCTCCAGAATCGAGTAATAAAAAATCGGCATTCGTGGCAATAGTCCGTCCTTTGTCTTTGTTATCAAGCTTGATTGCTTTTATTACGGGAATTATTTTTATATTATCTTTAGCGGTTACTTCTTTTAAGCGTTTGATATAGGCATCATCTTCGGCGCCATGAAGTTGAGCGATAGAGATGATTTCCTTTTTGTAAAGTTCTGCAATCAATTTGATGGGTGCATTTACAAAAACACCCACCGGTTCTATGCCGTCTGCCAAACGAAAGCGTAAATACTGTGCCATTACAGCGGAAATCTGCCTTGGACTTTTGGTAAAGACAAATCCAGCATAATTGGGGCGGGCTTCATTGACATAATCGATGTCTTTATCGCGGAATAAGCCGCATATTTTTATATGCATACTATCGATATTATAACATAATTGTAGTAACTAACATATAGATAAAATCGTTATAAGAATGTATAATAAGCAAATAAATATTTAGGAGTATTAGTATGAAAAATATGGTCAGGTTAATTGGAAAAACAATCGTTTTTGCGTTTGTTTTGTTTATGTTTGCATCCTGTCTTAGCTGGCTTTTCGAGCCTCTGGAAACGCTTGAAGGAAATATATCCATTGAGTATCAAAATCCGTACAACACTGTTGTTATGGGAACAGAGCTTTCTGCGGTTTATTCCGGCAGCGAACCTATTCATTATCAATGGAATAGGGATGGCAGCAGTATTCCCGGCGCAACAGGCCAAAAACATATTGCATGGCAGCCGGGAAGGTATACAGTTACTGTAAGATTATCGGGCTACTATTCAAAAACAAGCGGCTCTATTACTGTAATTGATCCAAATCCGCCGACTCCCACTCCTACTCCTGCGCCAGCTCCTGTAAACCCGGGTCATGGACAAGGTCATCAGCAAGCGCCGGCAATCGCTGTTTCGATAAATCCATCGAGTCAGTCAGTGGAAGCTGGAAGTTCAATCCAGTTTGCCGCCGCGGTAGCAGGAACCAGTAACACTCGCGTATCATGGAGAGTAAGCTCGACCCCTGATATGAGAGGCGGTGTTACAAGCGGAACAAGTATTAATTCCAGCGGAAGACTTACGGTGTCTGCAAATGAAAGAGCAAACATTCTTTATGTTACGGTAACTTCCGCAGCGGATAGTTCAAAATCTGCCATTGCTTCTATTACAGTAATTCAAAGAGCTCCTACACCTACGCCTGTACCTCTACCTGCTCCCATAATTTCTGTTTCGATAAACCCCGCAAGTCCATCAGTGGTAGCTGGAAGTACATTACAATTAAATGCCGTGGTTACAGGCAGTACAAACACCAGAGTATCATGGAAGGTCAGTTCGACTCCTGATATGAGAGGCGGTGTTACAAGCGGAACAAGCATTAATTCTAACGGAAACCTTACGGTGTCTGCAAATGAAAGAGCATCCACTCTTTATGTTACAGCTACTTCCGCCGCAGATAGCTCAAAGAGCTCAGTAGTTGTGGTAACGGTAATCCCAAGAAGCCAGGGCGGTAATCAGGGTAATCAAGGAAACCAGAGTAATCAGGGTAATCGACCGGGACAGGGAAATCAAGGCGGGAATCAACAACAGCCGCCCGCACCTGCACCTACTCCTGTAGTTTCTGTTTCGATAGGTCCTGCAAACCCGTCAGTGGGGGTTGGAAGTCCATTACAATTAACTGCCACTGTTACAGGCAGCACAAACACTATGGTAACATGGAGGGTCAGCTCGACTCCCGATATGAGAGGCGGTGTTGGAAATGGAACAAGCATTAACAGCAACGGAAGGCTTACAATATCAGCTAACGAAAACGCAGCCACTCTTTATGTAATGGCAATTTCTGCCGCAGACACTACAAAAAACGCGGTAATTGCGGTAACGGTAATCCCAAGAAATCAGGGTAATCAGGGGAACCAAGGCAACCAAGGTAATCAGGGTAATCAAGGCAACAACAGGCGATAGGCAGTTACAATTAAATAATGGGCAGTCTCGTAAAGGGACTGCCTTTTTTTTGATAATTTATATTGCTTCGTTAAGCGGACAGCAATTCTTTTAAAAACT
Organism: Treponema sp.; assembly: GCA_031286205.1. Lineage (GTDB taxonomy): Bacteria > Spirochaetota > Spirochaetia > Treponematales > Breznakiellaceae > WQXQ01. The sequence goes on along the minus strand of JAITUR010000075.1, from coordinate 382 downwards.
TTTTTCTATCCGGCGCGCGCATCAGGCTTTCGCCGATAAGAACTGCTTTTACGCCTGTGTCTTTAATAGCGCGAATATCATCGGCAGATTGTATACCGCTTTCTGCAACGGTAATTGTGCTTTTTGGAAGAAGTTTGCATAAACGCGCGGCAAGAGTTGTATCGACATTAAATGTTACAAGGTCGCGGTTGTTAATACCGATTATTTCTGCGCCCGCTTCTATTGCTTCTTCCGCTTCGGCTTCGTTGTGTATTTCTACAAGGCAGTCAAGCTCCAGCTCTTTTGCAATTTTGATATATGAAGAAATAACCTGCGGCTCTAAAAGTGCGCAAATTAAAAGCACGGCTTTTGCTCCCCATATTTTTGCTTCGTAAATTTGGTA
>JAITUR010000080.1 GCA_031286205.1 Treponema sp. | reverse complement strand
GTGGAAAAGATAATAGATATACCTGAAGAGGATAAAACCTGCGCTTGCGGGTGTAAATTAACCAAAATAGGCGAAGAAAGCAATGAAAAGCTGCATATTATCCCGCAGAGGATATTTGTAGAAAAAACAATCCGTCCCAAGTATGCCTGCCGAAGCTGCGAAGGGACAGAAGACGAAGACAACCCAGCAGTAATTATATCTCCAGTCCCGCCAACGATAATTCCCCGCGGAATTGCCAGCGCATGCCTTTTGAGTTACATAATGATAAGCAAGTATGAGGACCATCTGCCGTTTTACCGTCAGGAAAAGCAGTTCGAGCGTATAGGAGCAATATCAACCCTTTCTAAGTTTCAATTCTGCTTCTTTTCTTTCGATACCGTCCTTAATTTTGGCTATCTCGTCCAGGATGGTCTTAATTTCGGCGGTATCGCTTTGTACTGTTGTCTGCCCTTTTTCTGTAAAGAAAAGGAATACTTCGGTTCCCAGACGGGCTAGCTGTTTTTGTGCCTGGTTTTCCAACTGTTTAATGTCCCACATTAAAAGACCTCTTTCGCCAAGGTCTTGCGCTTTTGCTCCGGCTTTTACGGCAGCTTCTTTGGTAACCGCCCAGCCCTGTTCAAGCAGGTCTTTCATTCTTTCGCTAAATGTCATAATTTTTCCTCCAAAATATTATTTTCTTTTTATGCCTAAAATTGTTAAATCATCGTACTGCTCATCTTCCTTAATATGAGTATAATACATATACGCAGGATTTTCAGGATATTCTTTTGTATGTGAACAATACCGCCTGTATTGCAGGAAGTGGTTTCTAAGGAATTCGTCAACTTTTTTGTCCACAAGTACACGGGAATCTTCGCCGGCTGCTGGGTCTTTGTAAACACGGAACATTTTTTCTACAGATACCATTGCCATAATTGCTTCTTCTACCGTGCCCTCACAGCCGGAAAAATCAAACTGAAGCTCCGCCTCTCCTTCCGGGTTATGATATTTCTTTAAGGTGTAAGTTTTCTTTGCCATTACAGCATTAATTATTTCGTCAACGCGTTCCGGACCCATTTCTTCGTCAGCCTGTCCGCATAGATGGTTTTCGTGCGGTGTATCAATAGGGCCTTCTGTACAAAGTATTTCCTTAAAGTTATCATCGCGGAATTTTCGTTTTCCTTCTTCGATACCGTCTGTGTAGAGCATAAGAATATCGCCCTTGTCTATCTGTACGGTTTGTACACTGTAGCCGCCCGAGGTATGTATCATAAAATTGGGGAGTACTCCGGTTGCAGGAGTCTGCGGCAGAATGATATTTTTTTTCTTTCCTTCGGAAGCATCATAATAATGAATAACATTATCGCCGGCATTACAAAAACGGACTATACCGGTTACAGAGTCGAAAAGGCACAGGCTAAAGGCGGCAAATCTGCCCTTAAAACCAAGCGCTTCTATAAAGTCGTTAATTTGATAAACCAGGTCTTCTATCTGAAACCCTTTTTGTGTCGGTTTCCATCGCCGGAAATGACCAAGGAACATTGTCGCAACCTGGATCATAATAAGGGCTGCCGGAATACCTTTGCCGGCGACATCGCACTTAATAATTGCATAGTAACGGCCGTCGTCCAGTTCTTTATAATCAAAGTAGTCGCCGGATACACCTTTTGCACCTTCATAATAACCAAAGAAGTCCAGATTACTTGTTTTCTTAAAACCGCTTGTCTGTTTGTTGCCATCATTATCAACTTCTAATGGAATAAATTTTTTCTGAATTTCCTTACCAATAGAAAGGTCGGAGGCTGCAAACGCCGCTTTTACAAGACCGTGGGTCATATCGTTAATTGTGCTTCCAAGTATGGCTATTTCATCCTTTGTCTCTATATTGATATCAATGCCCGCCAATTTTGTTTTGTCTTCGGTATCTCGTATAATTTCTATATGTTTTACAAGTTTACTTATTGGTCTTACAATTAAATTGGAAAGTATTAATGCAAATATAAAACCTATAAGAATTCCAATAAGGGCAACAATAGCTATTGTACGCAAGAGTACGAATTGCCCCCGGAAGATTGCATCCATAATAGAATCCAGCGATACTTCCAGCCTTATTAAACCGCGGAAATAATTTTCGTCCACGCCCTGCCGGTACATTACAGGTTTATAGAAGATAAAAGTTCTTTCCCTGTTTCTATCGATATTTTCCGATGTAAATTCCGGGAACGATCCAATCTCGCCCGCAATTCCTGAAAGTGTTTCTGTAAGCCTGACATCCAGCGATCTAATTGTTGTTTGAATATCTGCAAGGCGCTGCTGGCTCTGCGCATCTGTACTTAATATGTATCTCATACCTTCTCTTGTAAGTTCTGAAATACTTTTGGAAATATCTCCTACAGCTTCCTTTGCCTGTTCGTTAAGCTCTGTGCTGAATTTATCGTATAGCGGAGTTAGTTTGTCGGTAATGCGGGAAACACCACGGCGTAATTCCTGAGTATCAATTTTAGTTTCGATATTTGGATCATTGGTTGCAAATACATGATCGCTGTGGATTGATCCTGCGCTAAAACCTGTAATTGTTACATAGTTTGCTTCAGGAAGCGCCGCAGACTGTGCGGGCAGGAATCCTAATTCCAATAAACCGGCTTCTCCCTGCGGCATATATGCTTTGGCGCTTGTTGCAAGTCCTTCTAAAAGTACCTTAGAACGATCCCATAAACCCTGGAGCAAGGTTTCTCTTTGCATATTTGTCATTAACAAATACATTGGAGTAGAGATCATTATAACTACAAGGAGAACAAGAGCGACTGTAAACGATACAAGCTTTAAGCGCAGCCCGCCCCCTCTTTTTTTTATTCGTACAAGTTTTTGTTTCTTTTCCATAGGCATAAAATCTCCTGTAATTATTGCAATTGCTTCCTGCTTTACCGCCTGACCTTCCTGAATTATTCCGCCAATACCGCGAATTGCGGCTACTGCTCCAAACAGGCAGAAAAACAGAAGGATTACAGTAAGCACTATAACCGGGTTAATCGTTATTATATTTTTGCTTTGAACAGTCCATGTCGGTGTCCATTGCCGTGTGTAGTCTCCAAATTTTACAGTTCCGGTTCTTTCGACACTGATAAACGGATCTGTATTATGCCATCCCCTTACAGGATGATTCAATTTTAAATAGTATTCGCCTTCTTCTATGTGCTCAAAAACAATGCCGCCTATTTCCCTGTCGGATAAAACATTAAATGAATGGGCAGGTGTATCCGGTTTGCCGTTTTGCGCAAGGACAACTGAATCTATTGCTCCATTTGTTGTAAAGCCGCGTCCAATCAGTCGGATAAAAATTTTACCTTGTTCATCTTGGTGCGCATAAATATAATTTACATTTGTATATGGTGTAAATTTGTTTGCCCTGAATACCATGCTGGATGCGGGTCCAATGTTGCCTGCTTGATCCACTGCCGATACAGAAAAACCCCATGTGCCGTTTTCCTGATTTCCGAATATTGTCGATGTGCTTCTTCCTAAAATTGCGGAGGGCGGATTGTCTACAGCGTTTTCGGAAACATATGCAGAATCTGTCCCAAGGTATTGAAGATTCCATGTATAACCCTCGACATACGAATCCGTTGACGGCTGCCAGCTTAAATTAAAATTGTTGGAAACAATATAACCATTTACATCCAGATCAGGTTCGTTTAATACCAAGGCCGGCGGCGGCGTTGTTTTTCTGTAATACATTACCGTAGAAGGGTCAGACCAATTTCCCGCCCAGTCATTAGCCGCTATTTTAAAGTACCATGCACCATCTTTGTCCGCATTTAATTCCATGTTAAGATTTTGAGTATTTCCCGTATTGTAAACCATTACATTTTTAGCCGGTACTATATTTTCATCCTGACTCCATGACCACGAAAAACCCTGAATACCGGAAGTGTCCGCAGGAATATTCCATGATACTCGCGGTCTTTCCAGGCGGGTTGCCCTGGATGGCGTAAAGTTCAATGCCGTTATCCGCGGCGGGGCAGCGGTGCGGTCGGGCGCAAGCATATAAAGCCGGTTTGTATTTCTTACCGAGCTTTGCCAGAAAATAAATGCGCCATCCTTGCTGACAACAGGCCTTGCAAAAGAAGATTCTGCGCCTGCGCCGGAAAGTATATGGTTTTGCCAGCCAATTTCGCTTTGCTGCGCAAGAATTACCCTGTTGTTGCCCCTGCGGGTATCAAACCAAACAGCTACCGGATTATTATTATAGATAAAACCGATAGGGTTAGAGCTATATGCATCCTCTGTATTTAGTCTTTGTACAGCACCGGCAATATTACCGTTTGAATTAATTGTGGCTCCATAAATTTGCGGAGCTTGGTTTCTATAGCGGCGTTCCCAGACAAGGAACAAAGTATTTCCATGCCTTGTAAGATGCGGGCGTTGATTATCAAATAAATTGGGAGATGCCGATGTATTGCTTACAGGATCGTTAAAACCGGTAAAGCGCTTTGCCGTTGACCATGTTCTTCCGCCGTCATCGCTTGTTTTATAATACAACTGAAACAACGAAGATGTATCCGTTCCTCCCATTGTAAGAGACTGAAAAACAACAAAGTCTGTTCTGCCAATGCTTGCATGAGTGGGAAGAAAATTAAGGTCAAGACCGCTTTCCGGAGTAAAGAATTCAAAATTAGACCATGTTACAGCATCGCCAGAGCGCGAATAATATATAGATAACGATTCGTTTTTGCCTCTTGTTACAAAAAGAAGATACCCTCCGTCGGCGCGTACAAAAAGACGGGGCGCTACGGAATTTTCTTCTCCCATGTTAATTATGTTTTTGGAAAAACTACGGCCCTTGTCGGCAGAGATTAATATTTCTGTCTGGGAGCTTCCTGCGGCGGCGGCAATTACAATTCTTCCGCGATTATCTATAACCATGCTTAATATAGAAGGTTCTGTACCAGAAAAGGGATACGGGCCGCCGATATTGCCTATTTGCTGCCATTCCCCGCCATTTTCTTTTACGGCAAGGGAAACATTTATAGAATTGCCGCCTCCGGCAGAAGTTATTTCCTGCCAGGCAACAGCGGAAAAATCATTTGAAAACGCGCTAACAGGGAATGATCCCTGCCGCGGAGAAAATATTTCCGGTTCTTCCCAGAAAAACCCTCCGGTTTGCGCAAAGACAGAAACAGTAAAGAGGAAGAATGCTGTTAATAAAAAGTATTTTCTTATCATAATGTTAGCTGTATCCTTCGCTGTAAGTCGATAACCTTTGGCACATTGCGGTTTCTGGGGTTTTGCATAAGTCTTTCTACTATTGCATAAGCTGTAAGATTATTACCTGCTGTTAATTGCTGTACTGCCATTTGATACTGCGCTTCATCTTCTGTACTTAATACAACACTGCTGCGTTCGGTTGTGTTAGATCTGCCCAAGATACGATCTTTTATACGCGGCGCATCCGTATTGTTTGGGTTAAGGGTGATAGCTTCGTTTATCAATGTAAGGGCAATTTCAAATTCTGATGTTAAATTCTGTTCCAGGATGCGGTTTGCAGATGCGGTAAGTTCACGGGAACGGGCAATATCCGCAGGGTTTGGCGGAGGCGGTCTTATACCCATATCAACTTCTGCCTGGAAAACAATGTTTCTTATTCCCGGATAAGTTGGGTTAATTTCGGCAAGGTTTAAAATATCTGCATAAGATTCCATGGTACGCCGCTTAGTCCCCGCAATTGCATCTCTTAAACGCCGTTCAAAATCTGCGTTAAATGCGCGCCGGTCTGTAAATTGATCCATGCGCAGTTCGAGCATACCGGCTTCCTGATTAACAGGGAATAAAAGTTTTACTTCTTTCGTTTGAACGCGCGCTTCGTCGAATTTTGAAATACCCTGTTCTCGCTGCCCGGAATTGATCAGCTTCATTCCTTCTTCGTAGTTTTTTTGCGCTTCGCTTAATAGCTGGCTTATTTCCGCATACAAAGGCGCAGTTGGCGGAATAACACGGGCAGAGCTTGCGGACATGGCTCTTTGAATCATATTTTGCCAGTAAACAATTTCCTCGTTTTCTTCCGCATGAACTTGTCTCCATGTATTTCTTGCTCTTAAAAGACTGTCTTCTGCTTGCTGGAAATTTCCCGCAAAGTATAAAGTGCGCGCGGTATTTACAAGGTTACGCACTTGGTTAATAATAGCTTCGTTTTGCGCCATAGCTATTTGCTGCCCAAGTCCAAGAATTTGTGTATTGCGATACTCTCTTAGTTCGGCAGATTCTTGCAAAACAAGGGATTCGTCCAGTCTTCCTGCCGCACGCTCCAGGCGCTCCCGCGAAGTATCATAATTCTGTCTTTGAAAAGCGGTTCTTGCTTCTGCAAACAAGCGTTCTCCTTCCTGTTTTAAGGCATTAGCCTGCGCCGAGCGGCTTCCGGCATTTGCCGCCATTGCCTGTCCCTGAGCCTGAACGCTTGTAAGTTCGTTTACAGATGCCTGGTATCGATTTGATAAATTTCTTATTTCTGCATTGGAAGCAATGCCGGCAGCTTCGTTTCTTAGCTGGGTTAAAAGAGTATTACCACGGCTAATATCTTCCGCTGTTGCCGCAAGCATAGGAGTTAATATTTGTAATGCTTCTGTGGGATAACGGGAAACAGTTGTTACACCGTCCTGGGTTCGGCTTTCGCCTTCGTATAAAACTCTGGCGCTTTCCAATTGCCGTTTTCTCTCTGCAAGTTGATAATCAAGATCCGCCTGCGCGACATTATAATATCTTTGCGCCGACTGCTGTTCTTCTGTATGTATTAACGCAGATAAAGCGTCAATAGCAGTTATTGCGTTTTTTATGTATGGTGTATTTTGGTGTACGGCAATCTGATTATCCAATTGCACTGCCCTTGTTTTTATCGAAGCCAGCTCTCTTTGTTGTGTCATTAACGCATTTCTTGTTTGTTGTTCTATTTCAAAAGCCTGCGGCGCTGTTATTCTTCTGTTGCGAAGATTTACAAGGGTGTTGCGATCGATTGGGTCTCTTCCGGGGATAGCCGCAGCCTGGGTAAGGATAGCACTTGCTTCGTTTAGCGAAACTATATTTAAAAACTGCGGAGAATCATTCCGCAGCATAACAGTACCGTTAAAAGTAATTGTCTGCGCGGCTGTAGGCTGTTTTAATTGTCTGTGTTTATCAAAGAATACAGGCGTAATACCGGAATAAGCCGCAATGCCCGCCAATGTATTTACCGCCTGGGTATAATCCTGTTTGTTAAAATGCGCAAGCCCCGCATTAAATGTGGTTTCCATGTATCGATTAATAGCATCCAGCGAAGAACCGGCAGACTTTCTCCAAAAACCGTCGAATGTACCCAGCATACCTTCTTGAATACTCTGATCCGTTCTTCCGTGAATTACCCTGATAATAAACGCAAGATGATTTCTGTCTCCCATTTCCGGATTTGCCCGCTGTAAGTTCTGAAGTATTCTTTCCAGGTTTACAGATGCTGTATAAAGAATTTGCTTTTGCGCAATAAATCTGTCCATTGCGGGAACAAGCCGGGTCATAATTTCCGGAACTCTTGCGTGCTGCCCTGAATTAACCGCTCGTGTTAATTCTGTAGTAACGGATTCCAACTGGCTGGCAGTTTGCCGGAAAGCGGCAATAACAGTGTTAATTCTTTCTGTTTCCTGTCTTGCCTGATTATGAATATTCGCGCCGTAATTCGCCGTATAAAATTCTTCCCGCATAATTGACATTCCGCCGGCATAAGCTGCAAATGCCGCTTCGTAATCGTCTTTGTCCAGCATTTCGCGTCCGCCTTCCAGCGATCTGCGAAGCTGATTCCTGCTGACATTGAAAAGGGCTATGTCATGAATTCTGGATAAAAAGTCCGCAAGAATGGGGTTACTGTCATTTTCCAAATCTTTTAATTTGATTGTAAGAGCCAGTATTTTTTCGTCTTCTTCGGGGTGTTCTAAAAGTAGATATATAAGTTCGTCTACTGTTCTGTTAATTTCATCTTGAACTTGATAAATTTTATTTATTCGTGCTTGTGCCTGCTCAAATTGATTCGGGTTTCGTTTTGCATAATCGGTTAGAAGAAAAATAGCCCGATCGTATTCTTTGTTTTCTATAAGTTGATCCGCCCTGGCTAAATCGGTATCCCGGCTGCCTGCTCCATGTACCGGAACAAGAGCTGACACCAGCCAGACACACGCGAAAAAGCTACAAATCGTCATTCTGAGGGCGTTTATTGTCATTATTCTACTATACTATATTATCGTACTATACTTTTTTTTTCTAAATAAACCGATATAATATAAGTATATGAAGTTCCGCAAAATAACGGTTCTTTTAGCCGTCTTTACCCTATTTGCACAAACCCTGTCCCTTAATGCCGACGAAAATTGGGGGGATATAGCGGATTTTCTGAACAATATTTATGGAATTGACAATAATACCGGTTTAACGGCTTTTCCTGTATTGAATGTTCCGATGGGGGGCAGATCGGAAGGCATGGCAGGCGCTTTTGCGGCAATTTCCGACGATATTTCCTTTTTAGAGTTTAATCCTGCCGGCTCTTCCATGCTGGAAAAATCCGAATTGGCGTTTTTTCATAATAATTGGGTAGCCGATACCAAGCTTGAAGGAGCCGCCTACGCTACCAGATTTGGAAATCTTGGCATTGCGGCAGGCGCAAAATGGCTGTATACCCCATTTACGGAATACAACTACTATGGAGAGCGTGTATCCAGCGGGTATTATTCTGAAGGTGTGGCAATTCTTAATGTTTCTTACAATCTTTTTCCCAGTTATTATTTTAGCGGTGTTTCTATTGGGGTAAATCTTAAAGGCGCATTCCGTCTTGTGCCGGATTTTACGGATAATTATGACAATATACTAAGCGGCTCCGGAATGGATCAATCTGCGGCAATGGGAATGGCAGATATCGGTATTCTTACCCGGTTTAACTTTTTAAAATTCTATGCGGCAAGGGAGCAAAATATGTCTGTAGCTCTTGTTGCAAAGAATCTGGGACCCCCGGCATCCGGAGAAGCTTTACCCACGGTTTTTAATGCGGCAATTGCATACAAGCCCATTCGTCCTTTAATTATTTCATTTGATTTTTTCTATCCTTTTAATTTATTGGATTATACACTTTCCGAACTGCCGTATGGGGCTCTTGGGCTTTCCGTGCAGGTTGCCGACTTTTTGTCGATGCGTACAGGTCTTATGGTTAAAGCCGGAACAAGCCGTTTTACCATAGGCAGCGCAATAATTATAGACAATATTACCCTGGATATAAATTACACCCTCGATTTGCTTACTCAGTTTCAGCCGCTTAACAGGATTAGTTTAGGGGTTCGAATCAATTTAGGAGACAAGGGGCGTAAACAACTGTCGGACAAAGTGGACGAGCTGTATCTTTTGGGGGTAGAAGCCCATGCGCGAGGAAACCTTGCAGATGCAAAATTGTGCTGGGAAGAAGCACTAAGTATCGATTCCGGATTTACTCCTGCCAAAGAAGCCCTAATTATGATGGAAAACCGCGAAGATCTGATTAAACGGATAGAAGATTTGTATTTGCTGGATTTCTAATTCCGGTTTTAACCCCTTTACATAAAAGTAAATATTTTACACAATTAAAAAAGGTATGGATAAGAACTCGAAAATCCAATTAACTCGTTCGCATCTGGAATCCTTTAGCACAACCGAGCTTATTAAATTGGCTGATAACCACGGACTTTATATCCCGCCTGAATTGGACAGGGTTTTTATAATTGGCGAACTTTTAGAAAGCGCTATAGAAAACGAAAGACAATCAAAAGAGGATATTAAAATTGATACTTCGCGCCACGAAACAGTGGAACTGCCCAGGCAGTACAATGTTTCCTATATCGATTTTCTTGTACGAGACCCGCTCTGGGTTTTTGTTTTTTGGGAAATTAAAGAACTTGACAAAGAAACTTACGAGAAAGATCCCGATTATACCGGCTGCTGTCTGCAAATTGTCTCTATAAACGGCGGCGGCTCTTTTACTGTACCTGTTAATATTGCCGATACCTCTCGATACATAGGCTTTGCGGAATTTTCGGATTCAACGCCCGAGGCAGATTTTCAGGACAAGATCTGCGGTTATAAAATAAGATTGGAAATAACCTGCGGCGAAAGAGTGTATCAAATTGCGGAATCCAATATTTTTTATCTGCCGCGTTTAATTACAAACAATGATTTAAAATCTATAAAAGAAAATCCATTAGCCCGCTTGTCCGGGATTGCGGAAATGTCTGTAATTGGAGCAAGGGGGTAAAGATGGAATCCCGTTATGCGGCATCTATTGTGCTGGAAGCTCATCTCCCATTTGTAAACGGATACAGCAGGGAAGAACCATTATTACAGACGGAAGTTTTTACCGCAGAGGAAATTGATTTTTTCGAAACAATATCGGAAACTCTTCTGCCTTTGCTGGAAGTTCTGGACAGACTGGAAAGTAATTTTATCCCTTTCCGCCTTGCTTTGGTTTTATCTCCTGTTTTATGCCAAATGCTGTGTAATGAAAATTTACAAAATAAATATCTGCATTATATAGATAAACAGCTTGAATTTGGAAAACATGAGCTGGAAAAAAGAACGGTGGATCAGCCCGAAATAAACAAACTTGCAGAAATTTATTACAATAAAATAATAGACAGAAGAATTGTTTATACAGAACGGTACGATAAAAATATAATAAAAGCCTTTGATTTTTACAGACGAAGAGGCAAGCTGGAAATCCTTGCTTCCTGCGCAACCCACTCATTCTTGCCGCTGATTGGGCAAAATCCGGAATCCATACAAGCGCAGATGGAGACTCCCATTTCTATTTACAGAAAAAATTTTGGAAGCACTCCGCAGGGTTTTTGGCTGCCCTGTTTTGGATGGACAGGTGCGGTAGAACCCTTTTTACGCGCTTATAATTACAGCTATACCATTTTAGAAACACATGGCCTTTTGTTTGGGCAGCCAACCCCGGAAAAAGGATGCTTCTACCCTGTAAAAACTCATGGCGGCACATATATTTTAGGAAGAGATTATTATTCTTTGTGCGAAATAGAAAAAATATCCAACAACAAGGTTTACCGCAACAACAATCTTGATGCAGGCTACGAACTGTCTCCAAAATTGGTAAAACAATTTTTAAGCGCGGAAGGCGAAAGGCGAAAAACCGGTTATAAATATCTGTCAAAAGAAACGGATACCGTTTATAACCCCGAGGCAGCCTCCGCCATGATACAGGATCATGCCAGAATGTTTTTGGAAAAAACAATTAACAGACTGGAAGAAGCGTCGAAGCATATGAAAGAGCCGCCCCTGTGTCTTTACGCAAACAATGCAGACAATTTTGGGCGTTTTTGGCACGAGGGGTTTAATTTTTTAGAAACGCTTTTCCGCATGGCATCTTACTACAGAGATTTTCAGTTTATAAACCCAAGCGAGTATATCTACAAACAGAATCCTTCTTCCTTGCAGGTTGTTTCCCCGGAGTTTTCTTCTAACGGCAAAAACGGTTATGCAGAATCCTGGCTGAACGATTCCAACGACCAGTTGTTTAGCCATCTTGTCCGTGCAATGGAAAGAATGACGGAGCTTGCAGAACGGTTCCCCGACGACACCGGTTTAAAAGAACGCGCATTGAATCAGGCTGCGCGCGAAATTCTGCTTGCGCAGTCCAGCGACGGTTTGCAGACAGAAGTTTGCCTGCGTAATTTTACAACAGTCTACGAAGCCCTTGGAAGCAATTATATCAGTACCGAGTGGCTGACAACCATGGAAAAAAAACATAATCTTTTTCCGAATATTAACTACAGAATGTTTAGACGAAAAAAATAATTTTTAACGGTTAATTTTACAATGTCAAGAATGGGTGCTGGGCAGGGGCTGCAATATCAATGTTAGCTTCTTTAATTATTAACCGGGAAGCATGCAGCATTAATTTTTTAATATTTTCTTTTTTTAATTTTTTGTTAAGGGAAAAATTTCCGTATTTGTCGTCGCCCAGTATGGGGCAGCCTATCAAAGCCAGGTGGCGGCGGATTTGGTGCATTCTGCCTGTTCCAAGTTCAATTTCTAAAACAGAGTAGGGAATACCCGGCAATTCTCCTGTTTTTATTACCTTGTATTTTGTAAAGGATTTTTTCATTACACCATTTATTTCAAGTTCCGCTTCTATAACTCCTTCTTTTTTTTCGGGACTGCCGGCACATACGGCGATGTATTGTTTTACAGCTTTCCGTTCGGTTCCCAGATAGCGGGAAAAGCGGGCGGCTGCCTCTTTTGTTTTTGCCGCTAAAAGCGCTCCGGAGGTGTCCTTGTCCAGTCTGTGAACCAAAAGAGGGGCAGGCTGCCGCAGATCCGCCAGGATTTTGTCCAGCGAAATTTTTACATTTTTCCCGCCCTGAACCGCAAGTCCTGCCGGCTTGTTCACAATTATTACAGAATTGTCTTCGTAAAGTATATCTAAATTTCTCACAATGGACGATAATTATAGCATGAAACGAATTATTATTTCGCTTATGCTGTCCGTTCTGGTTACGATTTTTGCTCTTGCAGAATCCATGCATTCGCCCTCTTGGGGGTTTTTTCTTGATCTTCCGGAGGGTTATACATTTACAGACGGAGACGGCAAGAATCGTTTTTCTTTTTCCGGACCTGCCGGTTTAATGTTCGATCTTGTTATCTATGACAGCAGATACGAATCTGTACAAGACCTGGTTATAGATATTAACAGAAGAATTTCCAACAATGGAGAAGCCGATTTTTTTATGTATCACGACAAACGAGCGGCTATTATGGAATTGAATTTTGATAATTTTTCCGGCTACGGTCTTTGTATCGAGCTTGCAGAAAATTCTTCTGCAAAAAAACCAATGATGGCTGCCCTTTCCTATGGACCTTCGAATTTAGAGGACATGGATTTGTTTCATTTATCGGCTTTAGATTCAATTGCTCCTTCTGTGTCAGAACGCCTAACCCCCGGTCCGATAATGCACTACAGTTTTCCTCGCGGATCATTAAAAAATGTTACTCTTTCCGGCGGAATTTCCGCAATGATTTATGAAAACGATGCCGAAGCTTCGCAGGTTTTAATTGAACGAGAGTTTGCTGTTCTTGCCGCATATATCAATACAGATTATTGGCAGAAGGCGTGGTTTAGGTACTACAGATTTGTTTTTCGAGATTCTTTTGACAGAGTTGTAAATCCGGCATTGGCCTTGGTGCGCGCCTGGGGCGGTACAGAAGCAAAAACAAACGAAGCCAAGAGAGCTTTTGCCGAGCGGGCTTTGAAATTTGTACAAGGTTTTAAATATGAACGATACCCGGACGGAAGCGATTTTATTAATCTTGTTTCTGCAATTACGGAAGAAAGAGGCAGCTGCGACAGCCACTCGATGTTATGGGCTATTATTCTAACCTGCGCGGATATTCGGGCAGGGATAATGATTTCGCGTCAATACAGCCACGCTATGGGAATGGCGGATATTGCAGGAGCAGGAGCCCGCTTTGACGCTTTCGGTGTCCGCTGGCTGGTAGCGGAGACAACCGCAGATGTAGATCTGGGATTAATAGCGCAGGATATAAGCGATCCTCAGCATTGGATAGGGGTGATGTTTGAATAAAACATGGTCTACGCCTGTTCATGCTTTCGAGGAAGAAATTGTTTCCTGCGCACTTTGCGGCGGCAATGTTTTTAACTTATTCCTAAAATGCGAAGGGTTTGGCTATGTTCGTTGTAAATGCGGTCTTGTGCAGATGAACCCTCAGCCCAAAAAAGACGATCTTCATGCGCGATATTCCAGCACATACGGAAAAGATTATTTGCAATACGAACTGAAAAATGAATCTGCTTTTTTAAAATTACAGCAGCTTGCATTAAAAGATGCAGGTTTTAAGTTTAATCTTAAAGACAACGCACTCGAAAAAACTTTTTTGGATATTGGCTGCGCTACGGGTGCGCTGCTTGCATATCTTAAAGAGTGCGGCTTTAGCGTAACAGGTGTGGAAATTTCTCCTAGTGCGGAATATGCCGTAAAGCAGCGCGGCCTGGATGTTAAATCTTTGCCGTTGGAAGACAATAGTTTTCCAAACGAAAGTTTTGATACTGTTCATGCGTCTCATTTAATTGAACATTTAAAAGATCCGCGCGGTTTTTTAACAGAGGCGCATCGTATTATAAAGCCGGCAGGCTGTTTATTTATTACTACTCCCAATATAAGCGGATTTCAGGCACGGCTTTTTGGAAACCGCTGGAGAAGCGCAATTTTTGATCACCTGTATCTTTTTTCTGTGCGCACATTAATAAAACTTTTAAAAAGTACAGGTTATAAAGTTAAATGTATTCGTACATGGGGCGGCTTGGCTGCCGGAACCGCTCCAGGATGGCTTAAAAAAACTGCGGACTTTTTAGCAAAAGTTTTTGGCTTTGGCGATGTAATGATAGTTCGATGCGAAGTTATAAAACCTAATTAACGGCAAGGCGTATTACGGAATTCGATGTATTGCCGGCAATATCCTGCACAATAATTTCCAATGTTGCCTGTCCTCGTGTAAAGAAAACTTCGGAAGCCTCGAATGACGGAGATGCGGAATAAATCTGTCTTGTGGGAACAAGTCCGTTGCGGTAAATCATAAGGCTTCCATCGCGTGCGGAAAAAGATTCAAAAATTAAAGAGGCAGATTCCGCTCCGTTTATAAGGCAGGTAATTCTTTGAGGAGCAAGGTTAATTCCCGGAGCTCCGGATACTGCGGGGGGGCTTATTGTATTTACAAGTACGGTATACCTGCCCTGATTAATGTTTCGCGATTGTATGGTTTGTCCCTGCGCGTTTTTTAATTCTATAGAATGTATTTGCGGGTTACGCAGTCTTTGTACAGGCGTAATAATCATGGCGGGATTTACCCAGCGTCTTTCGCGCCTGTCAATTATCATAAAATTAAAACCGTCACGAGATGACCAGCCGGAAATTCCGGGATACGCAATTTGCTGGTTTTTTTCTACAAAGGTTAAAGGGGTAACTTCTCCGCCTTCTGTGGGATCGGCATAACGGCTGTAAATACTTATTAAACCGTCCCCATGATCTATCGCTGTCCATGCGCCAAGCGGAGACGGCAGACGGGAACCGGTATCATTTTTACTGCGTGAATAAACAACTTCTCCTCTTTCGGCGGCTTGTACGCTTGAACCTCCGGAAAAAATCATTCCCAGAACAGGTTTGCCCCTGTCGTTGGAGCCAAAGTTGCGAATTAATACGGCATCTTCGCTTGGCCAATTAATTGCATCAAGTTTTATATTGGTTAATGTAAATATTAATAAAAAAACAAAACCGGCAATGAATATTGATTTTTTCATTTTTTCTCCAGATTAAAAGAAATTAAAGCGGCTCCTCCGCCGACTATTAACATTGATTGCCCTTTAGCGGTTTGTGTTCTGCCAAGGTATATATCTTCGCTTTTATACGGGGCTTTTAAAAAAACCGCATTTTTATTTTGCAAGCCGGAAAAACCCCTGTCTTTGGGAAGCCTGATTCCAATAAGTTCTTTTTGCATGGGTTGATACATATGTCTTGTAATTAAAAACAACATTCCGCTGTCCCCGGATTTATCTATAGCTGCCAACTCGCCGTCCAGCGGAACAAAAATACAGCGCCTGGATCTTATGCTGTAACAGTTGACACCCCCCTGTCGTTCGAAAACAACGCGGCGATCTTCGTCTACAAATTGAATATGAACAGGCCGCCTGTATCCTCTGTCTAAAAATTCATGGTAAACAACCCTGTATTCTCCTTCTTCTGTGCCAAACCTTTCCAAAAGCAGAAACCGTTGAGGATCATAACCCGCGATAATTCCAATGCGCGCTCCATTTCTGGAAATGGCGCAGCCATAGATTGCTTCCAGGCGGGATCCGCCAGGCTGGAAAATGTGAATTCGTTTTCCCTGTGAATCCAGAATTTTTACAACACCGTCAAGAGAAACCGCCACTACAAGACCTGCCGCTACATCCATGTCAGTAAGTATAGATCCAAATTCATAAGTCCATTTTACATTGCCGCCGGTATCAATTTCCGATAAAGAATTTTGCTCGCTGCCTAAAATAAAAATTCTATTGTCCAATAAAACAGGATAACCTCTTGTATTTTCTATATTAATGATTGTTTCGCCTGCAATGTTTTTAATTTCGATATCTGACGGTTCCGGCGGATACTCTGTCCACATATTTTTGCCAAGGTCTATGTCACTGTTTCTAATTCTGTTTACCGCAAAGTTCCCCGAAGTATCAACATAGCCAAAATGATACCCAAGGGTAAATGGAAGAAGCTCGCTGCCTGCAGGGTCGGTTTTGCCGGCGGTATTTAAATAAATGGGGTCTTGGGTTTCGAATGAGTTGATCCATTTAGCGGTAAGAATTGTCTCGCGCGGGACAGGTCTTGCGACCATAAAAAAATAAACTATAAAAACCAGGGAAACAATTAAAATTGCCCGCACCTTTATCTTTTTTCTTGGCATAATGTATTTTATTCTATTTTTTCAAATCATGCAAGGAATCATGAGGTAAAAGTTCCCCAATTGTAGTGTCAATAAACTCCGAGCTGTTGCAGGCAAAGCGGATTGGGGCATCAGGCGGCATAAACTCGCTGAGTACCTGGCGGCATGCACCGCAAGGGCCCACAGGGGCAGAGGAATCCGGTGTGGAAATAGCTAAAGCCAGAAAACGGCGCTTACCCTGTGTTACAGCCGTAGAAATTGCGTTTCTTTCGGCGCAGATGGTAAGCCCGTATGAACGGTTTTCGACATTAGTGCCCGTCACAATAGAGCCGTCCTCGCATAAAAGAGCGGCTCCTACCCTAAAATTTGAATATGGCGCATAAGCCTTATCCGCGATTTTTCTTGCCTCGTCCGCCAACTCGATCATTTTTTCTTTTGTTACCATATTTTTCTCCTTATTGTGATTATATCATAAAAACAAGCAGAAAAAACAGCAGTGCTTATCAAAATTTAATAAACCTATATTTGTATACATATACCGTTTGTTATGTGCAGTTTTGCTTTTTTAATACATTTCATTTATATCATTTACAACCCATACGCCATTCTCATTTAAGAAATATAAATAAACAAGACCAGTTCTTGGCATTAAATGATCAATTTTATATTCAAAAGATACAAATGCTTTGTTTTTCATTTCATTAAATCCTATCCAAGAAATAGTAATATATGTTCTTATAATCCTAACATTTTCATATTGTTCATTTACTTCAGTCCAACTTAAATTATTTTCTATACTCTTAGAAAACCAATTATTTGTAAATTCTCTTTCAATAATTAATTGTGACTCATATTTAATATTAAATTCTTCTTCTGTGAAAAATAAAACATTTTCTACATTAAAAACATTTGATATATTTATTATGCTATTTCTATTCGTATTTCTATAAATAAAATTATCTATTAAATCATCGTCATTTATTTTATTTCTAATAATATTTAATCTATATTCCTGTCTAAAGTTATACCATACTATTTCTTGTTTTAAAATTAATATTTCCGTATCATTATGATAATTTATAAATTCATTAATCTCCTGCAAATATTTTTTTATCCCTAATTGTATGAATTTTTAAACACTAGACTTGTTCGATGACCTTCAGATTTTTACTTGAAAAGGTTACAAAAATGTCAGTTTTTCTTCACTTTTATCTTCAACCCTTTATTTTTTATCATTTTTTGCGATTTGTCGAACAAGTTTACCACATTGCATAATTCTTATTAATTTTATGCATAAATATCAAATATTGTCAATAGAATATTATTAAATTTTAAAATTGCGCTTAACTACTCTTAGGCGACGCATTTTGTTTTATTCCTTTTTCTTTATTTTATCTACTAAATATAAACTGCCAAAAAAAGCTGCCAAAATTGGATATACAATATCAATTTTTACACTAATATATGGATTGTTAATATTTCCATCCCTAATATATCTATTACCTGCTTCTATATGAAATAAGAAACAGCCTGTCGCATCCAAAAAACTAGTGTATGTAAATCTTAATCCTGTAAACAATATATAATTTTGAAAATTATAATTTGGAGCATAATTAATATGAATAAATGGACCAAACATTGAATTCCAAACAATAGAGCTTGAAGGATAATTACCATAGAAAGATAGTGGTCCAAATATATTCCAATATATGATAGGATTAATAATTGAAAAATAATGTTCATCTCTTATTTTATTATATTTTACCATCTCCCATCCAATACCAATACCAGTTTCAAAGGAACTTGTTTCCAAGCGACCTATGCAAATATCATAATTAACATTTGCTCCGTCTTTTGAAAAATCTAAACTAACTCCAATAGGAAAAAAGCCACCACCATCTAGTCCAAATATTGGTTTTGTAATAAATAACAATAATTAAAATTCTTAATTTGCTTTTTTTCATATATAAAGTATTGTACCATATAGAATAACTTTGTCAATAATATTATTTTTTGCAAATATTATTTTATTGCTTTTTTTATCTTAATAATATGAATTAATATTCTAATTGGATTTATATATTCCATTTTCTCATTTATTTTATTGAATTCATTATTATTATTTACTAATATAATTGCTTTTTTTGTATATATAATTGGAATTATTGATGATAAAATAAATACAATTATTGTAACTATTCCAATAATTATTAAATTAATAATCATCGGAATTATTGGATGATTTTCAAATAGAATATAAAAATATAATTGAGCTACTACAAAATGATAAAAAGGTAGCGATATAATTGGAATAAATAATGTTATAATAATAACCAAAAAAATAAAACAATTCATTGTTTGCCCAATTAATGCCAGTGTTAAATATTTATTTTCTGAAAAATAATTACAAGCAGTAGTATATTTTATTAATTTAATAGCTAATATTATGAAGATAAAAATACAAATAATAATAATTTTATTTCTATATAAGAATTCTAATGCTTTATTTACATATATAAAATTAATAAAATTCAATAATCCGTATAATGTAGAAATAATAATTATTGGAAATATTAGAGAAATTATTATCGATAAAAAATATATTATTTTGTCTTTTTTCATAATATATAATAAATTAAAGTAGATTATATGTCAATGCTTAATTATATTGAGCGTAATGTTTCTCCAAAACCACCATATATTCTCAATAATTTTGCCCAACTTTCGCATAATGTTCTAGGTAACTGGCGGTTTTTTGAGTCCGATAAGGAAAATACGAAGTATTTTACGGGCACAAAAAACGCAGTTGCCGCTTGTTAAGTGCAATGCCATAAAATATTAAATTGTGATTTGACACAAAATTATTATTATGTTAAAATAAATATAGAATGATTAAAGATGAAATTAATGAAAATAACTATATATGGAATAATATTCTAAAGGTATTTTTCTGGAAAAAACCATTATTTTATATCTCAATACTTGCAGCTATTGGATTTTATTATTACATTTTTGTAATTAACTTTAGAGAAGAGAATTTCGGTTTAATGGAAATTTCTAAAAGTATACGCTTTTTAACAATTGCTTTCTTTACATTTTGGATTGGGCTTCCCTTTATTGTTTCGAAACCTATTAGGAAAATTAAATCAAAATATTTAAGGTTCTTTATATTATTTTGTTTTGTATTTTTAGCTTCATTAGTAGTATCATTTCTTTCATGGGAATATTATATTTATGATAGTAAACAATTAAATAGTTATAAAAGATTATTCCCACTAAAAAATAGCCTAAGTTATAGAAACAGAGAAACATTAATCTTTCAAAATATAAAGGAGGCTAAAATATTTGGTTCAGGTGAAGATTCTAGACACGGATTTATTATGAATAATAATAAAAGATATTATTTAAGTTTAACAAATTTTACAATGCGATCAAAAAATATTTTTCTTGCTAATTTATATTATGAATATGAATGGCTTAGGGATAGTATTGAAGAAACCTATGGGACTATAGAAAGAATAGAAAGTAATATTGAATATTTTAGTATATATCGTTTTAATATATATCATTTTTTGTTTTTTGGAGTAATTATTTGGATGTTAATTCTTTTTTTTATAATATTAATTCTGTATGCATATAATCCTTATCTAAAAATATAAGGAGATATGTGCCGTTTTAATGGCATATACTAAGGAGTTATCCGAAGCCCTTCCGGGGAATTTACATATTTTTTAATATTTAGTGGTTGTGTATCGGATGTTTTACCGTTTGGCTATTTCACTATTCATCATAATCCAATTCCAATAATAAATCATAAATCCTTTGATTGTATCCATCAACCATGGTATATACCATTCCAAACCATTCCAAGTCAATGTTTTCAAAAACTTTTGTTCCACGAAGTTGTCTTAAAAAAGAAGTCAATATCTCTTTTCTTTCTTCTTTTTTTGAATCATGAAAAATATCATCATCAACATCTGTATCATTCCATGGCCATGCAACCCTCCAAAAATAATTTCCTGTGTTTCCATATATCCCTCTATCAAGCCATAAGACATCACTGTGAGTAGTTATCCCTACATCATAATCGTTAAACGCAATGCCAGAACGATCAGAATATTCTTCATCAATAAAAAATGAAAGGAAAATAATCTGGGTTTATCAATATTTAGAAACCCGTTAAGCCATACTAAAACAGAAGAATAACCACTATCTTCTTCAATCCCTGATAAGTATATAGCACAATTTCCAGGACCATTTTGATTAAAATCATTTACAAACAATTCAATGCTAAGATCATCTGTTTTATGCTTAAATTGACCAAACTCTTCATACCAGTATTCAAAATCATATTCTGAAAAATTTGTCATAATAAACTGCTGAATATTTCTAACATCTTCTACTGATAAATAGAGCTTATCCTTAATAGAAATATCATTGTTTTTTTCTTTAGTGAAATAAATTTGATTGTTTTCATTTGGTTTAAAGTCCGTCTTTTTTTCCGTACAAGCAAGCATAATTATGAAAAAGAATAACATAATACAATTTGCAACTCGCGTATTAATCATATGTTTATTGTCTCCTAGTATTTATATATCTAATTTTATCAGATACTTTATTTTTCGTCAATACCATTACAAATGGCATATCGTCGTACCTGTTGCACAACTAAATATTACCGTTTGTTACACGACGGTTGCTTTTTGATAAAAATCTATTTTATTATTTGTATTTTTATTGATTGCTGTATTGTGTTCATTTTCGCAAACATTAGTAAACATCAGTAAACATAAACGAATATGGTGCATATTTTATAGATAATGGTGTCATAAATTGTAATAGTTAAGTTACACTAATCTGATACTAACAGGAAAGTGCTACTCATATTTGCAAAAAGATTTTATCTTCTTGCAGGAAAGCAGT
This sequence comes from Treponema sp., assembly GCA_031286205.1. Taxonomy (GTDB): domain Bacteria; phylum Spirochaetota; class Spirochaetia; order Treponematales; family Breznakiellaceae; genus WQXQ01. The sequence goes on along the minus strand of JAITUR010000080.1, from coordinate 4,763 downwards.
TGTTATGCGGCTGCTCTGCATTCCGCATAACTTCAAGGGCGCACAAGCCGAAAGCCGATACCGACACTCCTGCTGCCGGGTAGGATATCGTTCCGAGACGCAGAACGGAGGTCCTGCCCGCTGCTGCCCCAACTGCCACCGCGTAGAACGCGGTCGACGCCAGAAACCGCTCCTGTGGGATTCGTCTGCGCTCCAGTTGCATATGCGCCATACCAGTCCCAGCACCATTCAAATACATTTCCGTGCATATCATACAAACCCCAAGCATTTGGAGAAAAACTCCCTACTGGAGTTGTTTTTTCATGGTATTCACCTTTGGCATTATTATTATAAGGAAAATTTCCATCATAATTAGCCTGATCCGTTGTAATATTGTTTCCTGTATTAAACGGTGTTGTAGTTCCTGCACGACAGGCATATTCCCATTCTGCTTCTGTCGGTAGTCTGTATCCGTTTGCGTTGTGGTTCCATGTTACTACACGATCATCTCCACTGCCAGTTATTGCATATGCTGGAGTTAATCCTTCTCTTTGGCTTCGCCTATTGCAGTATTCAACTGCATCAAACCAGCTTACATGTTCTACAGGAAGGTTGTCTCCTATAAAATAACTGGGATTTGCCCCCATAATATCCTGATATTCCTTTTGCGTTACCAGATACTTGCTCATTTGAAATGAACTTACTGTTACTTTCCGTCGAATTTCGTCGATGCCGCGACGCATTTCATTAGCAGGGCTGCCCATAGTAAATGTACCACCGTTTATGCGAACCATTGTGTTTTCCTGAGCGGTAAGACTCGATATGATTAAACATACCATAATAATAAAAATTAAACTCTTTTTCATTAATAACTCCTTTTATGTCCTGTGTATTCATCCATTGTGCTTCCCTCCATAAAATAAACCTATTCCCCTATCTGGTATCAACTCTACAAATGAATATACATCATTGTTTCCTGAATACCCGTTAATCGAAAATACCATTAGCAAAATCAAGTAAAAAATAGCTTTATTCATTTTCTTCCCTTTAAATAATATTTTTTCATATTATAACAAAATTATCAAGTATATTATTGAGCATTTTAGCTCGTATTTCACATAATGTTCTAGGAACCCGAATCTATTTACACAAAAAACAGGATGCGCCCTCATATGGGCTGCCCCCCAGTCGTTGGACTAAAATCCGTCTTCGTAGTATTTTAACAGCATATACTACGGAAATATGTGCCGCTTTAATGGCGTATACTATGGAGTTAGGCGAAGTGGTAAATGGTATGTAAAATAAGATAATAATGGTTGATTTTTTTAGAGAAATGCAATAAAATAATAAAATGATGAAAAAAGCGGCATTTATTTTTATACTGTTAATCATATTTTCAAGTTGTACAAAACGGAACAATTCTGAAATTATCAATGAATCTAAAAATATCAATAAAAAAGAAATATATGAAACATCTGATACAAAACCACTAAATATAAAAAAATATGTAAATTCCCCGGAAGGGCTTAGGGTAAGAAATTCACCTGAAATAAATTCAGATAGGATTGGGCTTTTAGGTAATCTAACAGAAGTTCTTGTGATAAAAGAAGATGGAAATTACATTACCATCGATGGTGTTGACGGTAAATGGACATACATCGTAACTGATAATATTCAAGGCTGGGTTTTTGGCGCTTATTTAAGTATATACCCTGTAGAAGAGCATAATACATGGAAACAAATTGCTTCCAGTGTTGTCTGTGTAATTGGTATCAAAACCGATGGTTCGCTGTGGGCATGGGGGTATAATAGTTTTGGAGAACTTGGAGACGGAACAACGGAAAACCGTCTTAGCCCTGTCAGAATAGGAAGAGATAATGACTGGTATTCCGTATCGACGGATGGAATTCACGCTGTTGCCTTGAAAACAGACGGCTCGCTTTGGGCATGGGGTGGGAATGGGTGGGGGCAGCTTGGAGACGGTACGGAAATAGATCGCCATAGCCCTGTGAGAATCGGAACAGACAGGGATTGGGCTTCTGTATCTGCAGGCGATTCATTCACTATAGCTATAAAAACAGATGGTTCGCTTTGGGGTTGGGGAATTAACACTTCCGGACAGTTGGGAAACGGCAGAACAGGCAGAGATGGTGTAACAACTCCCGTCAGAATAGGTTCGGATAATGATTGGGTATTTGCTTCCGCAGGTGGCAGGCATTCGCTGGTTATCAAAGCGGACGGCTCGCTTTGGATATGGGGAGACGCATTGGGTATGCGGTCAGAAGGATTCAACTTTATCAAGACATTTACCACACCTACACAGGTAGGAACAGATACAGACTGGGCAACCGCCGCTGCAGGCAGAGATGGCAGCAGTCTGGCAATCAAGACTGATGGTACGCTCTGGGCATTGGGAAGAAGTTTAGCCATAATTGTTGGCAGTGAGGCGGCAAATACAAATGGTCATCCTCGTCGAATAAGCGAGGATACAGATTGGAAATTTGTGCCTTCTAATAATTACTATAACTCAGTGGCAATGAAAATGGACGGATCACTTTGGGCATGGGGCACACTTAATAGCAATGAGTATGATGAATGGGGCGAGCCTTTGCCTTTGGTGGAATTTAACAGAAGAAGTATTACGGGAATATTGAACAACAATAATTGGGCTACTGTTAGCGCAAACAGTAAAAACATCTTAGCAGTCGCATCTGACGGCACACTGTGGGCTTGGGGAAGTGGTCCTCTTGGTGATGGCACAACAACTGACCATTTGACTCCTGTTCAAATAATTTCTGACATCTCAACTGTCTCTTATGGGTGGGACTATCCTGTGGATAACAAAGTTTCGTTCAGTTTGGAAGCGATTGATACAAGGTCATTCAAGTTAACGGTGGAAGGGGCAATTTTTAATCATAATATACGATCATTATCAGCGCACTTTTTGGATGTTACTGGTCGAAGCGACAGAGTGCTAGACGGTTCTAATTTTGAGTACGAAAGAAACAGCGGCACTGAGATGACAGCAACGCTACCACCCGGCGTAAAATTATTCAGCACGGTAACGGTAGCGTTCAAAGCGTTTGACTTTTCGTTTGCCGTCCAGGGCGATCCGCTTGCCAAGGAACATTGGACATTCCAGACAGATCCCGACAAGAGCAGTATAACATTGCGGTAAAATATCGCCTAACAAACGGCATATGCAATATTTATATTTTACTCATTTTTCTTTATTTTATGTATTAAATACAAACTACCAAATAATACTGGATACATAATATCAATTTTTACATTAATATATAGATTATTTATATTTCTATCCTTGATATATCTATAACCTGCTTCAATATGAAACAGAAAACAGTCTGTCGCATCCATAAAACTGGTATATGTAAATCTTAATCCTGTAAAAAGTATATAATTTTGAAAATTACGATTTGGAGCATAATTAACATGGAGAAATGGACCAAACATTGAATTCTGAACTATAGATAATTCATGATAATTACCAAAAAAAGATAATGGTTCAAATATATTCCAATATATGATTGGATTAATGATTGAAAAATAATGTTCGTTTTTTATTTTATTATATTTTAATATTTCCCATCCAATACCAATACCAATTTCATAAGAACTCGTTTCCAAACGACCTATACAAACATCATAATTAATATTTGCTCCATCTTTTGAAAAATCTAAACCAATTCCAATAGGAATAAAGCCGCCACTTCGTCCAAATATTGGCTTTGTAATAAATAATAAAATAACAATAATTAGTATACATAATATACTTTTCTTCATAATATACAGTATTATACCTTGTTATTTTACTAAATAAAAGAAAGAATAAAAGGGAAAATAACATGCAATACAATATCTATTGTAAAATGAGTTATTATTGCAGACTCTAAACCCTTTTTCCAATAAAGCCATCCTAAAATTAAACCTCCAATGCCGTTTAATAAAATAGCACGAAATACAACTATTCCGGTTAAGGGGACTATTGCTGCTGTTGCCGGTAAATGCCCTATGCCAAAAAGTATGGCTGCTAAAATAATGGATAACCATATACCAAAATTCGTGGGGCTTCCGTTATCGTTCTTTTTTATCTTAAAGGTAATCCATACTAACAAAGAAACAACAAAAAGCCTTAATAAAACTTCTTCGGCTATTCCGCCATAAAATGAGGCTAAAAAACCTTTCCAGACCGCCGGTGCAACCGATTCTGAAGCTAATTCCGGAATCAATTTATTAAAAGGAATACTAGCTATCAACATTAAAACACCTGCCAAAATGCCTATGCAAATTGATGGTATCAATAATGCTTTAAATTCTTTGGTTTTATTTTCTTTTTTAAGAACACCTTCCAGTATCGGTAAACCCATTCCAATTTTTTTGGAAAAAAGCAATCCAAGAAAAATTGCTGCTGCATATATAATAAGATTATTTACTACTGTTGAAAGAACGATAAGCAGTGGAGATATATCAATTTTAACAGGGTTAAGCGCCAGTGAATAAGGTATCACAAGTATTGAGCATATAATACATATAGTGAGTAGGATAAAAAACATTTTCCAATTTATCAGATTTTTCATAAAATTTCCTTTTCATATATATTTTTTGAGGTTTTCTTAAATAATAAAAACTTACACTTAACATTTTGAAATACTGAATAAAAATAACAGTGCGTTTATGCTCCGATTCGTTTTCCAAGTGCTTGTGCGTGAGCGGCATTCAGCAATAAATCGCTCCAGTTGACAACCATTCCTTCTTTTTCCATT
>JAITUR010000074.1 GCA_031286205.1 Treponema sp. | reverse complement strand
ACAAACCTTCTTTTTTTATTATTTCAAGCATATTTTCTTTTGTCATTTTTAATCCTTTTATTTATTTTACAATAACATAACAATAATGTCAACCTTTATTATTTATATTTTGCCAAATTTCACCTAACTCCTTCTATATGCAAATCTTCTGCCTTCTCATATTTAAGGGGCTGGAAAGGGGGCTCCGCTGAATCTTAAGCCAAGCCCGTCTGCCTGATCAAATATTTCCGCAGTATCAATACTGAATAAAACTTTTCTGCCGGACGGGACAATTTGCACTGTCTTAGGAGCGGTTATTTCATTGCCCGATCCATTTGTAATAACAAGATTCGATAAAACGCCTGCGGATGTAAAGCTAATAGAAACTTTTTTACCGGAAGATGCCTGCCGCAGTAAATCTAAAAGATCGGGATTTATTTCAGAGGGGATTTCCCTGTTTAATATTATATTTAGCGCCCCATTATAAGAAACTCTTGTTCCGGATGGATCAAGTAAATTTGCAAGCGCATTGGGATTATCAAAATCTAAAGTTACTTTTGTTATTACTTCCTGCTGTCTTTGGCGGGAAGAAAAAGATACAAGTTTTACGCCGTTAATGCGCGAGACAGTTCTTTGCCAGTCGGCGCGGCCTACGGGAATAATAGGCCAGTTTTCGTTGCCATCCAGTCTGCCAATATTTTCCGCTCCGGCGGGAACGCTGTATTCCATGACAATCCTTCCGGAACCATTAGACCGCATACTAATATCCATATTTAAACCCAAACACGAGCTAAACATGGCAAATACAATAAAAATTATCCCAAAATAAAATATGGCTTTTATACCTTTACAATTCATATACATTCTCCTGTTAATAATAAATATTACCCGCCGCTTGCTAGAATTCCTCTGAATGAATTACCATATCCTGAATACGGACAGGGGTTTCTTTTTCTATCATTTTAAACGCTTTTTGCAAAACAGTCTCGCCAAAAGTCTTTGAATTCGATACTATAGCTCCGCCAATTTGGCAAAAAGAAAGGGAATCCTGCATATCCACCTCTGCCGCGCTCATGCGAAACCGGCGGTAAAACTTGTCTATTATGGATTTTACCACCCGCCGCTTTTCCTTAATGCTGCCTACATCGGGAATTTCAAAAATAATCTTAATCATCGATACAATCATTTCTATTATTCCGATATTATAGATATAAATGATACTTTTGAGAAGAGCTTTAATTCTACTGCTATTACTTACCCCTGTATTTCTCTTTTCCCAGGAAATAACAGAGAATTTCGAAGGGGAGCCTGAAGGGGACATTGTTATAGAAGAGGAATTTGATTTTGATATAGAAGAAATCCGCCGGCGTATTTTGCAGGAAGACCCGGGGGAGCTTATGAGTATATCTCTGGGGGATTCAAATGTTTCGCTTTCTTTAACGGGTACATGGAAGGGGTCTTTGCAGGGCAATATCGGTATAATTTATTCCCCGCTGGGCACTGCCTTTACTTCGCCGGAAACCCCGCTTTTATTTTCGCAGGAAGCGGATATATTGGTATCATTATGGATCAATAACAGATGGTTTGTAGAGGCTAATTTTCTGGACGATTCTTCGCAAAATACATATCGCGCGGGTTATCAGGGGCAGTCCGGCGATTTTATTAAATATGCAGGTATTGGAAATACAGGGCTGGATTTCCCCGCTTTTCCCTATCTTGATTTAGGCGGAGATTCGGTTTCTTCGTTTGGGTTTTACGGCCGCATGGGAACAGATTCCTTAAATATTCATTCTCTGTTTCGATACGATGCTGCATCCAGAGAAGAAAGGATTTTTACCGGCAACAGAGAAAGAACAATGAGTTATATCCAGCCTCAAAATTTTATACGCGGAGTTTCTTTTGTTTTACCTGAATATGGAGATGATATTGGTTCTGAAATTTCAGTTTATATAGAAGATCCAAATGGTACGATATTTGATCAATCCAACAAAAGGTGGCGGCTTCTATTGCATTCTGAATATGCGGCAGGCAGCAGAGAAGGACTTTTAGAATTGGGCATAAGACCCGCCGGAATGGTTGCGGTTTTTTATTCCGGTGTTGGAAATAATTTGGGCAGCTATTCCGGAACCGGTTTTTTACGCGAGGTTCAGAATTTTTTTGGCAACGATGCTAATCTTGGATCAACAGATTATGTTAACTTTAATAATGGTATTACAGCCCTTGTAATTTACCGGCCGGGGACATTTTCTCCTTTCGAAAAACTAAACAGGTACGATGCTCCGTCCAGTGCTTCTGAACAGGCAAATGTAGTCTGGATGTCTTCTAACACTGTAAAAGAAGGTTATGAACTGGCTCCAATCAGCGGAGGCACTTCTTCCGGCGATATTCCTCTTTATATCCAGGCTGTCAGCCAGCGTAATGTTTACGAACTATTATCTGTAAATATTGCTTCTGCCCGTGATCCTGAAAACCGCTGGCCGCTTGCGGAAGAGTATCCGGAAATTTATATTCCGCCAAAGAGTGTTTATACAGGAGACACGGGTCTTCGTTTTATAAATTATTCCGGTACAAACGGATTTTTTCTTGGACAGGATGTTGTTCAGGGTTCTGTACAGGTTTGGAGAAGCGGGATTCAAGACAGTAATTTTAAATTCAACGCAGCAACCGGAGAAGTTGTTCTTAACAGTCCTGCAGGTATGAACGAAATTATACGAATTACATATTTAAAAAAATCGGAAGAAACCCGTATTGGAAGTATAGCGGCAGGTATTGGAGCGCATTACAGACAGGGATCGAATCCTTTTTCTGCTATGGCGGCTATTGGTGTCCGCTGGAATGTTACAGAATCCGATGCGTTTACAGAAGAGGGAAATTCCAGCATTGGTACAGTCGGACTTTCCGGAAAAGTTCAATGGGATTACGATAATTTAAAGGCGCATATAGCTGCCGGGTTTGCATTTGAACAAACAGATACTACAGGGCTTTATCGCGTGGCGGGAATGGAAGGGCATAAAGTTATATTGCCGTTACCGGCAGATACTTCTTTTCTTTCTTATCCGCCGGCAGGTATGCCAAGTTTAAGCCTGGCTAACAGAAAAGAATTAATTTACAAAAATTATTACAACAACAATGTTCTTGGTTCTACATTAATGCCCATAACCTGGAATGGCGCGGTTGTAGTTACCGGAGTGAATAAACCATATCCCGTTAAAGATCCGTTATTATCGGACAGCCAAATACTTGTTGCGGATTTTATTTTAGAAGCAGGGGAGTGGACAGGTTTTCAGGTTCCGACTGTATCCAATTCCGATTTTATTTCCCGTGCCGGAGAAATAATTATACCTTACAGGCTTATTTTCGATTCCGCTGTCCCCATTGGTTTTAAATTGATAATTCAAATAGGAGACCTTTCTTCTAAAGATTTTTCTTTTATAGAAAATACGGATATTGTTTGGCAGGAAGAAATGGATTTATCCAATATTGACGAACACGGAAGAGGTATAGCAATAATTTCTTTAACAGAAGCTGACAGGTTAAAACTTTCAAGCGCGAATCATTTGCGTGTAATTGCCGTTTCTGAAAGCGGAGAAGCTGCAGGGCGGGTTCTTCTTGCATCTCCTGTTTTTCATGGCGCGTCTTTTAGATCGTTAAACAGCGAAGTTATGGCATACGAAACAATAGAGACAGAACCGCCGTTTTTGCATACGCAGTTTGCCGATATTATTAACCGCCTGCATACGGACTCTAGTTCTCAGAGAGTATTGGCAATTGAATGGGATAATCTTGAACCGGGAAAAACAGCGGGGGTCGACGGCAGAATCGGAGAAATTCCGCTTAACGATTACCGTGAATTATCGTTTTTTATTAAACTTCCGGGCGATTCTTTTATAGTTACCGATGAAAAATTAATTTTTATTGTTGCTTCCGGTCCCGAAGCTATAGGAAGAGAATATTTAAAAGCTGAAATTCCGTTAAACGAATTTGCAAATTTAAACTTACAGGGGCAGTGGGCAAAAGTTACAATAAGGTATCAGGGTTCGGAAACAGGTGTTTTTATTAACGGAACAAGGATAAACGGAATAACCCCGGAATACAATCCTGTAAGGGCGGCTGTTCAAAGTAATCCCGTAAATTATACCTGTATTTATATCGATCCGGGAACAGCAGGCCAGCTTGCTCCGGGTATTTTTTATATCGATGAAATTATTTTGGAAGACCCCTGTGTTGTTTACAGATTAAATGCAGGAACGGCTGTAGAATATTCCAAGCAGGGTGTATTGCTGTCCTTAAACGGACTTCCCGTATTTTCAGATTTAAAAATTTCTACAGCTGTAGAATCCGAAATACGAATGGACGAAGAAAATAATAATATGGGAAGCATGGTAAACAGAACAGGTTTACAAATTTCTATATTTGGAGTTAATCTTCAGGCAAACGCGGCTTTTACTGCCGCAGAAAATACATTCTTATGGTCAGCCGATCATTCAATATCAAGGACGCTGGGTTCTTTTTCTGTTAAGGAAAGTTTTTATGCTTCTCCGCAGGAAAACAATGCCCAGCATAAATTTAATTTATCGTACACTTCCGATTTTTTTGCAAAATTTGACGCAGATGCCCTTTATGAATTATCAAGGTTAAGGCAAAAATGGAATTTCGGCATCGGCTACAGGCCAAAAAACGAAGTTATTCCGGCAATTTCATTTAACAGCGATTTGCAATGGGTAAAAAATAATAATTTTAATGAAGATAACGATTATGCGGCTCTTTGGCTGCAATCTTTTATGCCATTAATACCGGATACAGGCAAGGGCGCGAATTCAAGAAAAACAGTATCGCAATTTGTAATAACACAAAGAACAAAACCAATAGGAGCTGTCTTAACATTAAATGGAATTACAAACTTTACAGCTATAAACAGTTTAACTCAAACAGAAAACTCGCTGTTTTTGGATATTCCGGTAACTTTAACAAGAACAAATATTAATTTTAGAATGGGAAGAAACTTTAAAAGACATCTTGATTTTACAGGGAATGATATAATGGACGATGCTGACAGGTTTTTTAACAGCATAGATGAATCATTGCATCTTTGGAAAATATTTCCGGGTTATTCGCTGTTTGCGCCCGAGTTAAACAATGCTATGGATAATATAAAGCCTGCTAATTATACAGCCTTTAATGATCATTTTAGTACGACAGTAACATTGCCAAGAAGAACAGATTTAACCGCATTTATTGTACCTTCCAGGGCGACATTCCGTCTGGAAAGACAGCTTGAACAAAAAATGGATACAAGAAGTGATATTCTAAACATGGGAATAAGTTTTGGTTTTTCCGCAATAAATATGTTTGGGTCTATGGGCTATAAACCGCTTTTTAATTTTTATACAAATGACGAGTTTAATCATGCAATTCAGGGAGCGGTTGCTTTTAACAATAATGCGGAAATTTCATGGAGAGCGCAATCTGTTTTGGGAGCGGGATTCAGGACGGCAAATGGAACAATGAATATTGTTAATACGCTTACATTGCGCGATGGAGACCGTTGGACGGAAAGTTTTGCAGTTGACTGGATAACGCCTGCGGAAAAAACTTTAATAAACCTGCTTTACAGATTTATTTCCAAAGCAGCCGTTAACCAAAAAACATGGCCGGGGCTTTCGTCTTTATTAAGTTCGGAATACCGTCAACTAAGAAAAGAAACTTTGGAATTTACAATAGAAAAAACACAAAATTATTTTAATCAGGTGGCGGCAGGTCCCGGTTATTACCGATGGAATGCGGCAATAGGGCACGAGGAAATTATAAGAATAATGGGAAGGCTGGAATTTACCGGTTTTGTTAAATTAAGATTAGGAGAAGATACATACAGGGAAACCGTAATATTCGATGCCTTGATTGGAACTACATTAAGAATCAGCTTTTAGGCGAAGCTCGTTTATGATCAATCTTATGCTGTCTCTGTTGGCGGCGCTTATTCTTCTGTTGTTTGCGAGCTCTTCCAAAGCGGAAATATTATTAAAGCCCTCTTTAACTGCATTTTGAAGCTCCGTAATTCCTTCGCTGCTTGTTCCGTCCGCAATTAAAAGCACTCTTGCAACAGCAAAGATAAACTCCGATTTATTAAGATTGCTTCCCGCAGCGGGAATTTCCGTAAGGGCTTTTTTGTATTCTTCCAGAGCTCTTGCATATAATTCATTTTTTTCCAGCAGGGCAGCGTATTCAAAACGAACCTTGGCATCTGTATTGTTGTTTAGCCAGGTCGAATAAGTGTCTATTGCCTGCGGTTTATTGTTGGCTGCCTGACATCTTGCGTAAAGAAGAATTACCTCGTTATTATCCATTAATGCCAATGGATATTTTTCCAGCACTTCTTCCGCCTGAGTGTATCTGCCCATTGCAAACAATACAAGGGCGTGATTGTGCCCGTCATCCGAGCTTTCCGAAACAAGCTCCAAAAGTTTTGCATAATGTTTTTCCGCTTTGTTAATGTCTCCGGATTTAATCCTTGTATATGCAGCCGCTCTAAGGGCAAGAATATTATTTGGGTCCTTTTTTAATATACTTTCGAAATGCCCTGCCGCTTCTTCGAACCTTTGCTGTTCAAAAGCAATCCTGCCCAGATTATACTGGGATGCTGTCATGGTTCTGTCGCTGCTTCTTGCCCGGTTTAGCCATTTTTCCGCTTCTTCGAATTTGCCAAGTTCAAAATAAGCCATTCCAATTTCATAAAATTCGGTAGCTTCTATCGAGCTTGCACAGCCAAAAATCAATATAGAAATTGTTAAAAATACAATATAGATTGCTTTACGCATGATATTATTATAAACATAAACCAATTGACAAACAAGGCAAAAAAGTCCATTTTATAGGTATAATGAATAAATATTTTTATCTTTTATTGATTTTTTGTCTTGCCCTTACAGGATGCTCAAACTACAAGAATAGTTCTATTCAAAGAGAAGATCTGTTTTCACTGGAAATCGGCATTTTGGAAGATCAAATTGCACTTTACAGGCTGGAAGGGGACAGGGGAATTCGCCGTATCGGTTTTACAATGAGAGACGGTATTTTCTATGTATCGGATGGTAATAGCGGAAAAATCGTAAGATTTAACTCCTACGGGGATCTATTATTTATGATCTACAACGAGGAAACCAACCCGCCTCCTATTACGCTTAGGACAAATATTTCCGCAGAAGAACAGGCTACCCGCTGGGCTTATTCCTACCCTTTGGAAGAGCCGGGCTGGATCACGGTTGATTCGCGCAAGCATATCTTTGTAGAAGACAGGCTGCCCGCCCAAGTCAGAAGAACAGATCCTGAAAGCAATGCCATTCTTGACGGTATAATTCTGCATTTTGATCAAGACGGAAGATTTATAAGCTACCTTGGTCAAAATGGAATAGGGGGAAACCCTTTTCCAAGGATAGTGGGGCTTACTACTTCTGTAAGAGATGAGCTTGCCGTAATTTGCCGCCTTCCCGAAGGCTGGAATGTTTATTGGTTTGACTCTGCCGGGACGCATCGATTCCTTGTAAAAATTGCCGCGAACATGATACCAAAGCTGCCTGATTGGCCGGATGCTTTAGCTATAATAGATAAAATAGTCGTTGCTCCCGATGCAAGACGGCTTTATATAAAAGTGGATTACAGCCGCGATATTTTTGATCAGTCAACAAATACCCGTACAGGAGCAGAGCCAATTAACTCGGTTATATGGACTCTAAATGTAGAGGACGGTGTTTATTTAAGTTCGGTAGAAATTCCATTGTATGAAATAATCGAAAATGGCAGACCTGCAAATATAAGGGTATTTTATTCTTTATTGGGCGTTTCCAGAGCCGGAAAAGCGCTTCTTTACTTTCCCCTGGAAACCGGCTACACACTTCTTTATGCGGATACTCAATCGCATCAGCAACGGCGCGGAAATATTCAATTTTCCAACAGTGAATTAAGATATAACGATTTCCAGCTTTCTTCGGACGGTATTTTGTATGCAATGCTTGCCGATAATTATAATGTAAAATTCGTTTGGTGGAGAACTGACAGATTTATCGGAGAATTGCCGTGACAGACAATAGCGAGAATCCAAATAGACCAAATGCAAACTATAAGTTATCCCGCCAAAATATAGATCCCCTGGAAGAAGAAAATCTTAACTTTTATTACAATCGTCAGCGCAGACTGGATAAAGCTCCGCAAAGTGTAAGAGATCTGTATGAAAAACCCCGCCCTAAGTTTAGTCTTATAAGACCTCTTGTGGGCGACAAACCCAGGGCTGTGGTTTTTTTTACAATAATAATTTTATGTGTTCTTATATTGGTTTTGTCCCGCTTGGGTTATATGGATAGTTCATACTCGCTGGATGGAAATATACTGGAAATAAGCGCGGCTATTTTTGAAGATGCCACGATTATAAATCTAAAGAAAACCGTAAACAGCAAGGAACCCTATACAGGCGCGGTTGATATAGGAGTGTCTCCGGTTACTACAGACGAAGATTTTCCCGTTTTTCTGCACAGAGCCTATTTTACCCTGAGGGAAGAAGAAGAATTCAGCTTTGTAGTACCGTATAATTCCCCCAAGCTAATAATGGTTTTGAATACCGAAAAATATTCCCTTAATATAACAATATCTTCCAATTAAACGGCAAATAATCAACATTAAAAAAAGCTGCCTGTCTCCCTAAATTCAATTGACTAAAATTAATTTTTGCGGTATTGTATTAATATGTTACAACTGTATTTTTTATCTATTTTATGTAATAGCCTATGTGGATATATTTTATTCACTGGCAGCGAAGATCAGGATGTGGAAAAATCTATCTTTTCCCTAAATAACCCCACTTTTCATTTAGTTTTGGGGATTATTAGCACTGTAACCGGTATTTTAAAGCTTCTTTCGCCGATTGGAGAGAAACATTTCTTTTTTGGAGACCTTATTCCGGCAGCGGCAGGTATTATTGCCGGCTTTCTTCTTATTTTTGGTATTTACAGGCAAGATACTTATGCGCTTTCCGAATCTCATAAAACATTGGATAATTTTGCGGCAAAACTTTTAAGCATTAGAAAACCTTTGGGGCTGGGGCTTCTTGCGGCGGCGGCTCTTCATTTTCTTTTTCCGGGTGCGTTATTTCTGTAATCCTAAAATTGTATTTTAATAATAAATCTTGTATCCAAAACAGATAGTCCGGCTCCTGCTTCATGATTTAAATCGGGAAAACGGCTGTTGTTTTTATATGCAAGTCCCCTGGTATTTCCGATATATCTGTAATTAACTTCTAAAGAAAAATCAATTTTTCGTAAATTAAAAGATATTTTGCATCCGGGTTCGATATACAACCCAAGACTTGTGTAATCATTATAAGTTTGTTTAGCGGTATAGGTGCCATTAAGGAGAAGTATGCTTAAATGTTCGTCCATCGCAACACAATATGTCAGCGGACTTATCCTAAAAGTTAAATCGATTAATAGAGGTTTAAAATAATTAGTGCCAATTGTAAATCCCAAAGCCGCCAAAAACCAATCCTGTTTATAAGTAATAACATTTTGACCATCATATATAAATATATTTGGATTATCATCGATAGGATGGTAAGTATCATTATATGGGCTTATTACTCTTGCATATTTCCCGTATCCATCTCTTCCCGTAAAAGCAAACCTCATCCAGGAGCAGTTAATAAAAGGGTTAATATAAAATATTGATTTTATCGGAATGGATAAACCTATTGCGGCATCCAGCCATAAGAATTCGCGGGTTTTATTTGTATGACGGGAATAATGAGTAAGTTCGGCGTTTTCGCTGGACACCCAGTCGCGATCTTCCATTATTCCTGTATCGCCGGGGAATCCTGCCTTAAATGATACAGAAGAAAAAAAACCCGGTTTGCTCATTATATCTGTTTTGCCGTAATTCAGTTCCATGCCAAGGTAAAAAACCGGCTTCATATCCCACTTTAATTCGCTTAAAAATTCATGGTCGTTTTTATTGGGATTTTGATACACAAGTTCCAAAGCCTGCCCATATACAAAACCGGTCTGGAATGACATGGAAAGAGCGTAGTTTTTTACGGGATCTTGCCCATAAACCGAAAAAGAGATGATGACTAAAACCGATAAAACGGTTATATTTCTCATTATAATGAGAATAATCATAATTGCCTGTGTTTGTATAGTCTCCCTTTTCGCATGCAGAGCAAATAGGGACGATAGCGAGGTAGTGCCGCCGGTAACAGCCCCCCTGTCCAGAAACTATATAGGTTATGGAGTAATAACCGATTCTTTTACCCATATTACTGTTGATCCGCAGGAAAATAGTATTTCTTTGGGTTATTTGCGCCGCGGTTCTCTTGTAAGGATTATTCGGCGGCAGATTGTAAAAACAGACTCCGGGTTTCAGACATGGGTGCTTACAGACGAACCTCAGTATGGCTGGCTAAAGGAAGATGTTATGGGTATTTACAATTCAGAAGGACAAGCCAAAACTGCATCAGAACAACTGGCAGGCAGCAGGCAGCAGTGATTAACCTTGCAGGTTTATATTGTAAAGAAATAGAGGAAATACTATATCCCTTACCCGGCTATCGCGCGAAACAGATATACAAATGGATTATTAGGGGTGCCGATAATTTCGATAAAATGACAGACCTTCCCAATTCTTTGCGTCTGGAATTAAGCCAAAGATTTTCCGTACTTTCCAGCAAGATAGACAGTGTTCATGACGATAAAGATACCAAAAAGATAGTTATTGCCTTGAATGACGGTGCAAAAATAGAAGCTGTAGTTTTAAACGACGGTAAAGACAGATTAACGGCGTGTCTTTCTACCCAGGTTGGCTGCCCCGCAGGATGTGTTTTCTGTAAAACAGGCACGCTTGGATTTTTACGAAACTTAAACGCCTCGGAAATTGTAGAACAATATCTGCATATAGGTAAAGTAAATAATATAGTTATTATGGGAATGGGAGAGCCGCTTTTAAATCTGGAACAGTTACGAAAAGCCGTCTGTTTTTTTACAGATCCAAAAGGAATGAACTTTTCCAGAAAAAGAATAACTGTCTCTACTTGCGGTATCTACGAAGGTATTTATAATCTTGCCCAACACGGACCATATATCAGGCTTGCGCTTTCTTTAACAACAGCGGACGAAAATTTACGCCAAAAACTTATGCCTGTAACAAAGACACAGCCGCTTTCTAAAATAAAAGAAGCTTTAATTCTTTTTCAGAAAAATTCGGGCAATCGTATAACTTTGGAAATACCTTTATTGGGCGGTGTTAATACACGGAAAGAGGATGTTTTGTCTATCGCAGAATTCGCAAAGGGTTTGGAGTGTGTTGTAAATATAATACCGTGGAATCCTGTTATAGGCCTAGAGCTCGAGGGAAAACCGCTTATCGAACCCGGTAAAAACGAGACAGCAGAATTTATTAAATTGCTGGAACAAAACAAATTAAAAGTTACAACAAGGTATAAAAAGGGCAGGGGAGTAAGCGGCGCTTGCGGGCAATTGGGCGTGGTGCCTGCCGCTGTTTAATTTCCCGCAATTTCTTCCCATTTAATTGTTTTAGCTTCGATTTCTTTTATGCAGTTATCCAACTGTTGTTTTACCGCTTTAGCTTTTTCGCCATTGCTGTAAATTTCGGGCAAGGACAGCTCTTCTTCTAAAGAAACTTTTTGTTTTTCCAATTCTTCCAACTGCGCCAATATTTCTTCTTCCAGTTTTTTTAACTTACGGGCTTGTGCCTGTTTTTGCTTAAATTCCGAACGAGTGTCATTAAAATTCCCTGTGTTCGAAGTATCGCTGTGTTTTTGCGCGGCGGTATTTGCAGGCGTTTCTGTGGTTTTCTCCAGATAATAAGCGTAATTTCCGTAATATAGTTTTGCAGACGGAAGCTCCAGTGTTTTGGTAGAAAGTTTTTCCATAAAGTATCTGTCATGCGAAACAAAGATAATTGTGCCGCCAAAACTATTAAGCGCGTCCAGTAAAATATCTTTGGAAGTAAGGTCAAGGTGGTTAGTCGGTTCGTCCAAAACAAGAAGATTTAGCGGCTTTAGCAGCATTTTTAAAAGGGCAAGCCGGCTTTTTTCGCCGCCGGAAAGTACGCTGACACTCTTGTAAACATCGTCGCCTCTGAATAAAAAAGCTCCAAGCATATCCCGCAGTTTTGGGACAAGAGCTGTAGGCGCATCCTGTTCCATAAATTCTATTACCTGCATATCCAAAGATAATGATTCTGCGGCATCCTGAGAAAAATAACCAACGCTTATACCGGTTCCGTATTTGACATTTCCTTCATAATCTTTATCTACACCCGCAATAATTCTAAGCAGGGTAGTTTTGCCTGCTCCATTCGGACCCGCCGCTACAATTCGTTCTCCTGCTTCGATTATTAAATTTAATCCTGAAAGTACCCGGGTGTTTCCGTAACTTTTTCCAATATCTTCCAGAGTTAACGCCATTTTCCCGGAATGAGGAGCGGGCGGAAAAGATATATTTATTTTTTTAAGAGATTCCGGTATTTCTATCTTTTCCATTTTTTCCAGGCGTTTTACAAGGTCTTGCGCAAAGGCCGCCTTGCTTGCCTTGTACCTAAATCTGCGGATAAGGTTTTCTGTTTTTGTAATTTCTTCCTGTTGTTGATTATATTTTTTTACTATACCTTCCAGCTCGATTTTACGGACATTTTCGTAAGAAGTGTAATTGCCGGCGTATCGTTTTAGATTTCCTTTAAAAACTTCATAAACCTCGTTAACACAAGTATCTAAGAAATATCTGTCGTGGGAAACCAGTAAATAACCCCCGTTAAACGATAACAGCCAATTTTCCAGCCAATGTCTTGCTTCTATATCCAGATAGTTTGTAGGTTCATCCAAAAGAAGAATATCCGGTTTTTCCAAAAGAACTTTTGCAAGCGCTATACGCATTTGCCAGCCGCCGGAAAATTCTTTTGTGTTTCTTTCTATGTCGCTGGAAGAAAACCCAAGACCGTTTAATATTATGGAAATTTCCGCGTCTCTTCTGTAATAACCGGAAGCTTCTATCTGTTCCTGTAAATTATGATGTTCTTCTATTAGATTTTTTGCCAAAGGTTTGTCGCTTTTTATATTTCCAAGTTTTTCGGCTTTTTCTTCCATGCGGTTTATTAATTCGTGAACAAAACCAAATGCAGATTCCATTTCTTCGCGCAAACTTTTTCCGTAATGAACAATACCGGACTGCGGCAGATAAGAAATCCTGGTTCCTTTTTGAATGGAATGTTCGCCGGAATCCGGTTTTAGTATACCCGCGATAATCTTCATTAAGGTTGATTTACCCGAACCATTTGCCCCCGTAAGACAACAGCGGGATTTACCCGCAAGGCGTAAACTTACATTTTTTAAAATATCTATATCACCGAATGCAAGGGATACATTATTAAATTGAACAAATGCCATAATTAATGAGAAAAATCTCTAAAGAAGTACAAGGTCATTGGGTTTGATGATCTTCTTGTAATAGTATCATCTTCCAAAGCGTAATCCGGTATAACCTCCAGCCGTAACCCCTGATTATCCAAAATATATAAAAAGACAAGGCTTCTATTTGAAGTAATATCCGTAAAAATAAAATTTACAGCTCCGGTATATCGATCTGCAAATGCCGAACCAACAAATATATCCATGCTAATTCTGCCGTTTCCTGCCGATTCAACCGGAATAAACTGCGGAACTAAAAGATCATAATCTGCCCAGTTAAATTCGCCGGATTGTTTTAAGGTAATTGTTCCATAATTGTTACTGGTAAAAACCGGTCCCTG
This sequence comes from Treponema sp., assembly GCA_031286205.1. Taxonomy (GTDB): domain Bacteria; phylum Spirochaetota; class Spirochaetia; order Treponematales; family Breznakiellaceae; genus WQXQ01. The sequence continues at coordinate 8,428 of JAITUR010000074.1, read as the reverse complement.
ATTATAAAGCGCTAAAAACAAATCTTCCCGCCTGGTTTTTTCCTGATTAATCAGCTCATCAATTTCGACAGGCAGAGCGGTAAATACAACGGTACGGCCTACGCCGGAATATTCCATGTAATTAACGGCAAGGGTTGTATCTGTTCTTAGAGTCATTTGCAGATTAGCGCCGTCAAAGAACCAGGAACGATCCCCTTCGCGGAAAATCCCGTCATATTTAAATTCTCTTTCCAAGGCGGGGTGAATAATTCTGGCTACCCCTGTATTTCTGCCCGGATCAAAACGGTATCGTTTTTCAAGCTCGTCAAGATTGTACCGCTTTGAATTATACATTTGCTGGTATATTTCCGGCGACCAGCTTTTTGAGAAAATCATATTCAGATCAGGGTCAGGTTCGGAATCTCTTCTGGTAACGGGGGCGGCGATAACAGCGCCTTCTGTATGATCAAAAACTTTTAATCTGTAGGAAAAACAATAACCTCTGGTTCCGTCATTGGTAAGAACTACAAGCCAGTCGCCCGGCAAAGGTTCTCCTGTTGCGCCTATTGGCGGATTCCCCTTTGCTTTTTCCAGTATTTTTACAATTTCGCCAAGGCGAAGACGGTATGCGCGTCTTGAGCTATTGTCCGGGTTTTCGCGGATAGGAAGACCATCCTGCATACTTTCTGCATATGTAGAAGCAAATTCGGCAAAATCTCTTGCCCTTTTTTGCGCTTTTCTTTTACTTCCGCAAAATTCCAACTGAGTAAGAGGGATTTCTATTTTTTGCGAAGTTTCGGGCACTCCTACAACATAAAGCTGTTCTATGTTAGATCTTATATAAACAGGAAGAACTGTCCCGGAAGAAATTGGCGGGTCTTCCATCGACCAGAGTAAAATGCCATAACCTAACTTGGAGCAGGAGTTAAAAATTAAACTGCAAAGAACAATAGATACAAGTATAAAGCGATTAACAGGCAGCGAGCAATAAACAGATTTAATGCGATTTATTGTGATTTTTAACATTAATCCCTGTTCCTTGCTCTCTCTGCCTGTTAGCTGCCTAAATATTGCTATTTTATAACAGCTATAATGTCGGACATTTTAAGAATAAGGTGTTCTTCGCCGTCAATTTTAATCTGGGAACCGGCATATTTGTCGTACATGACATTGTCGCCTGTTTTTACGGTAATTTTGACATCGTCAGTACCGGAACCGACTTCTACAACTGTTCCCTGCTGGGTTTTTTCCTGAGCAGTATCTGGAATAATGATACTTCCAAACTTTTTTTCCCCTTCTTTTTCCAATTTGACCAAAACACGGTCTGCCAAGGGTATAACTTTCATTTATTTCCTCCGAATGATAGTGTAAATATTTAATTTAATATACAAAATTAAACAATTATCGTCAATACTAGTATCTGTCCAATTCCATGCGGGCGGTAAGGTTGCCCGGGTCAAGCTCCAGGGCATATTCATAGGAACGGCGGGCATCCAGGAAGCGGTTTAGGGCGGAATAACACCTTGCCATGCGAATTTGAATCCTTGCCGCCGTTTTTGGGGCGGGATTTTTACTCATTGCAAGCTCGTATTGTTCTACAGCAAGCCCTGCCGAACGGCGGGCTTCCATAATTCGCCCAAGATTTGCAAAAACTGCCCAACCGGCATTTTCTTTGGGAATGCTTTTAAGCATATTTTCCGCATTTTCTATATTTCCTTCGAACATTTGTTGAATCGCTCTATCCACCAATGTCCAATAGTCATTGTTTTCTGCTGCGGGAAACCCGAAATTTTCTATCCGGTTTAATAGTATTTTTATTTCGTTAAAATTCCTCTGAAAAAGAAACAACCACGAAGCCCATCTGTAAAGGTCTTCATCTTCGGGATGCCGATCTATTAAAAGCCATGCTTCCGCCATCTGCCGCCCAAGTTCCCAGCGAGCCGTCTGCCGCCTGCAAATTTCCAAATCTATAAACGGAAACCCAATAGGACTTAACCCCCTTGTTTTTCCCAGCGCTTCCAGCGCATTTTCCAATTCCAAAAGCCTTGAGTATCTGATTAAACCAAATTGCTTAAAGTCGGAAATATTTTCAGGATCGATACTTAACAAATTTTCGAAATAAGAAAGGCTTTCTTCGCGATCCTCCGAGGTTAACCCAAGATTGTAAAGGCTTTTTTCGCTTCCGGACTCTGCAAGTAATTGCCAGATATTTCTTGCGCTGCCCGTATAACCCGCAAGATAGAGCGCGTCGGAAGCGCGGCTTAAAGATTTTTCGTCGTTAATAAGAGAAAATATTTCCGCGCTTCTTTCTAATTCGCCAAAATCATAAAAGAATTCCGCAATAAAACGAAGCCCGTCTACGGAAGGAGCAAGGTTGTAAAACATTGATTGAACATCTGCCGCCGCCATTCTGATATCGTTTTTTAGCATTAATAAAAGGATTAGATTAATTGTAACAGATTCTGTGCCATCTGAAACAATATAGTCGGGAATAACCTGTGCTCTTTGCGGATTTCTAAAATCTCCAAGCAAAACATGAAGAGAAAGTCTAAGATTGTTATAATCACTTCCTGTAAGAGCAGGTATTAAGCCGCGAAGTTTTTCGTCTGCCTCTCTTGTTATAGCAATATTTTTTACAAGAGCTTCTGCGGTTAAAGCAATAATTGGCTGTGATACAGGATAAATTTCCAAAGCTTTATCTATGGAATTAACATAATTATTAAAAGATGCAGGGTATACTTGCGAAAGAGCCCTTCTGCGTTTTAATACGGAAAGCCAGGATTCTACACTAATTGTCATTTTTTCCAGTCTGTCTAAATCCGTATTAAGTTTTATAAAATCCCTTTCCAGACCGGGTATATAATTGGCATACATATCGTATTCGCGAAGAGCCCTTGTAAAATTATCCTGCATTCTTTGCATTCTGGTTCCGCTGATATTAACAAAATAAAAAACAGTTAATACAATTACGGTTAAAACAAAGAGTATTAAACCGGATAAAAGCGTTATACGCAATACAGAGCTTGTTTTTTTCATACCGGTTCTTTTGCCGTAAGCGATTTTCGGATACTGTCCAGTACTCCGTTTACAAATTTGTAGGAATCGTCGGTGCCGTATTCTCTGCAAATTCCAATAGCTTCATCAATAACTATAGAGGGGGGTATTTCGTGTTGATACATCAGCGAGTATACAGATAATCTTAATACGGCTAAATCTACACGATTTAGGCGGTCTATTTCCCAGTGCTGCAGGTGTTCTTTTATTGTTTTATCTATTTCATTTATATTTTCCAAAGTTCCCGCAACAAGAAGGACAGCAAAGTCGTAAGTTCCGTTTTCTTTATATAAATTTATTTTTTTTTCTTCCAGCCAGGCAAAAGAAACAAGCTCTTCTAATGGGGCTTTGGTAACATCCCAAAAGTATAAAGCCTGAAAAGCCGATATGCGGCTCTTTCGCCTGGATGCCATAATCTGCCATTTACTGCCAGTTAAGATTATTTTCAAAAACTTGGAAAGGTCTGCCCGATCTTAATTCAGTAACAAGTTCTTCGGAAGCCTGTATTACCGCCGCTTGCTGTTTTTCACTGTACATAGCCTGTCCGATATAATCTCTTACCGTAATTCTTGTTCCAAGCTGAAAAATATCATCCAGTTCAAGATTTTTTTGCGCATGATTTTCGGTTACTTTAATAATGCAAAAACCCTGTAGGCCTTCTACAACATTTGATACCTGACCTTGTCTTGTGGAAAAAGCGGCATCCAGTAAAGGTTGTCCTACAACACTTCTTGCTTCCTGATTCCTGGGAACATAACCTGCATCTCCCGCTTGATACCCCGAGTTGGGCGCAACACTGCGCGCTACTGCTTCGTCGAATTTAGATGGATTGGATCCAATTTCGCGGTGCAGTCTGTCTGCAGTTTGTCTTGCCGCGGTTCTGGAAGCGGCATCGGCTCCGTAGGGAACCATAATCATTGTAAAACGGACAGTTTCGGGCCTTACAAGCTGGGCCTTTACTAAATTGTATTGTTCTCTTATTTCCGCCTCTGAGGGAGGGCGCACGGATTCTATAGGGGTTCCTTTTTTTGCCATAAGATATTTTTGAACAATCAATTGTTTTTGCAACTGCTCCCTAAAGGCTTGAACATCCATATTGTATTGACTTCTGACAACCTGAGCGAATTCTGCGTCAGTCGGCTGGCGGCCAAGCTGCTGCGCCATTCCCGTTCTTAGCTGTTGAATCTGCTGATTAACTTCGTTATCTGTAACCATAATCCTGTCGCGGGCGGCAGCCTGTAAAACAAGGCGTTCGTTGATCATTGCGTCAAGAACTTCCCTTCTTTGGGCGACAGTTAATGTTTGGTTTGATGCCGCTTGCAGACGATCAACCTCGGTGCGTAACTGCCTTACAGTAATGGGCTCGCTTCTTGTCAGGTTAACAATTGCCGCCGGCTGTAGATCTGCCTGGGAAAAAGCGCTTCCAACTGTAAGAGCAATAAGTAAAGTTAGTAGTAATATTTTCTTCATGTTTATTCCTTCAATTACCTAATATAACATAAATTAAACAAGTTGTACTAGTATGAAGTTACTTAATTATGCTATAATCCAGCCATGACAGCGGAAGAATTGCGCAAAAAATACATAGATTTCTTTGTATCCAAGGGGCACTCCCAAATCCAGGGAAAATCCCTTATTCCGGAAAATGACCCAACCGTGCTGTTTACCACAGCCGGAATGCACCCCCTTGTTCCCTACCTTTTGGGAGAACCGCACCCCGCAGGAACACGCCTTGTAAATTACCAAAAGTGTATCCGTACAGGCGATATTGACAGTGTAGGCAATGCCAGCCACCTGACTTTTTTTGAAATGCTTGGCAACTGGTCGCTTGGGGATTATTTCAAGGAAGAAGCTATTAAAATGAGCTTTGAATTTCTTACCTCCGGTAAGTGGCTGGGAATACCCATAGAAAAGCTTGCTGTTACGGTTTTCGAAGGCGAAGGCAATATTGAGCGGGACGAAGAATCCGCGGCTATTTGGAAAAGCTTGGGAATTACCCGTATTGCGTATCTTCCCCGCGAAGATAACTGGTGGGGACCTGCCGGCACTACCGGCCCCTGCGGCCCCGATACCGAAATGTTTTATTATATGGGGGATACCCCCTGCAATCCAGATTGTAAACCCGGCTGTTCCTGTAAAAAATGGCTGGAAATCTGGAACGATGTTTTTATGCAGTACAACAAAAATGCCGCAGGCGAATACGAACCCATGTCCCGTAAATGCGTCGATACAGGTATGGGTATAGAAAGAACCGTAACAGTCCTTACCGGAAAAGCATCGGTTTACGATACCGATATTTTTTCCCCGATAGTAAGCGCAATAGAAGCTGCCTGTAACTGCAAATACGGAGAGAATGAAGAAACAACAAGATCGATTCGAATTATAGCCGACCACACAAGATCCGGCACTTTTATTTTAGGAGACCCAAAAGCGGTAACTCCTTCCAATATTGGAGCAGGTTATGTTTTACGCCGTCTTATTCGCCGCGCTGTTCGCCATGGGCGAAAATTGGCAGGCGATTGCGCTCTGGATCTTTCCAATATAGCGGAAGTTGTTATAGAAAGGTTTAAGGGTCCGTATCCCGAACTGGAAGAGAATCGGGCTTTTATTATTGGCGAGCTAAAAAAAGAACAGGCAAAGTTTATGGAAACCCTGCAAAAAGGCGAGCATGAATTTGAAAAACTCCTTCCCAATTTGTTAAAAGACCCAAGAAAGATAATGTCGGGCAGGCTGGCGTTTAAGTTGTATGATACCTACGGTTTTCCTATCGAGCTTACCGAAGAACTTGCCGCCGAACACGGCATGACTGTAAACCGCGAAGAGTTTGACGACGCATTTAAGAAACACCAGGAATTATCCCGCGCCCAGATTGGTTCTTTTAAGGGCGGCTTGGAAGATCAGGGCGAAATGGCGGTTAAATATCATACCGCGACTCACCTGCTTCATAGAGCGTTAAAAATAGTGCTGGGAGATCATATTGCGCAAAAGGGCAGTAATATTACAGCGGAACGCTTAAGGTTCGATTTTACGCACGATTCTCCCATGACGCAGGATCAGATTAAAAAAACCGAAGAGATCGTTAACGAACAAATACAAAAAGATCTGCCTGTAAGCATGGAAACAATGGGAATAGAAGAAGCAAAAGCATCCGGAGCAGTAGCTCTTTTTGGCGAAAAATACGAAGAACAGGTAAAGGTTTATATAGTCGGGAATTCCGGCACGGATTATTTTTGCAAAGAAGTCTGCGGCGGCCCTCATGTAGAAAAAATCGGTATATTGGGAAAATTCTCTATTCAAAAAGAACAGTCGTCTTCCGCGGGCGTTAGACGAATTAGAGCGGTTTTGGGGTAATATACCTTATACTTGTTTTTTACAAATTTATGATATATTAATTATTATGAAGATAAAGAAAATATTTGCACATAACTTGCTTTAAATACTCTTACCAAGCTTGTGTCTGCCTGTTAGTTATCTCCAAAAGTTATGCTTTCATTTTTCGGTGAATCGTCCGATGATTTTGGCAATTTCCATGAGTTAGATGCGCCCGCCTCTCCAAAAACTATACTGTCTTTTTCTTCTTCAACAGATTTGTTCAGAAAAATCGAAACAGCATAATAAGCTCCAATATAAATTACCAATATTATTACTATTAGAATCTGTAGAAAATTAAAAATAGGCTCTACTGTATTTAATGCTTGAGTTTTTAAAAAACTAAGTATTGTTTTAACTGTAACATTGCCGTCGCTGTCAGCTAATTGCGTTAATTCATTTGCACTGCTGCCGGCCATATTGACATATTTTGACAAATTATTGGTAAGGGAGCGAATTATCATTTTTTGAAAAATACCGTCTGCGGTATCTCCATCAATTATTGACTGCACTTCTGCCATTGCTTCAGCAATTTTTTCAGCATCAACATTGGTATCTAGAAGATTTTGCTCCGGTAATAAGCTATTTAGCTTTTGTTCCAGATAGACTATTTGACTATCTGCAAAATTGTCAAGAATTATTCGCAAAGAACCGCAAAACATAAAAAGACTGCACAATACAATACATATTATATAAGTTGTAATCTGCAATGTCAGCCGGTGTTCTTTTTTTACCAATTTTTTTGTAAATTGTTTGTTAAGCAGGAAGGCTAATCCTGCGCCAATGATAATTCCCAATATAACAAATAATACTCTCATAGTCTTTCTCCTTGTAATGCTTTTTCAAAACTAGCTTGATTTTGGAAAAGCCTCGCTTAATGCTTCTTCATTAATATAAATAACCGCTTTTGTAGGCGTACAACTTTCTTTTATTGCCTCAAAAAAAGGTTTTTTTAACTTTAACAAATTGCGGTATTCATGGGGTTTTCCCAATTCTGCAAGAACTGTTTTTACAACAAGACGGCCGCAAGGTGCTTGCACAAAAACTTCGAACGAATCGGGGCGAAACTCATCTTTGTTTTTTCCAAGCAGAATGGCAATTTTTGCTTTTTTGTCGTCCCATGTAGAGAACAGCTTAAAACCTGTTGATATTAAATACAGGGCAATTATTCCCTGAGCAATCAAAATCCATTTACTGATTATGTAAAATGGCAATAAAATAACCAAGATTCCTGCAATTACGAGTATGAAAGAATAAATGTTTAAATACAGGAATCTTAGCATTAAAAAACTACTGACGAATCAATGCGTTTGACTGGGAAACTGCTTTGAAGAAAGCATCACAGGCTTTCATGGCGGTTGTTTCATCTGCACCAATCAATCTAATGTCTTGTCCGTCTCCAAATCTGGTGCTATACCAGAGATTGATAACAGGACAACAGCAAGCGATAGTTCCTTCTTTTGCCCAGCCTATTCTGTATACGCTGTTTGGTAAAACATACTTTACCGCTTTACTTCTGGTGAATACACAGCAGAATTTTTGAATTGAAGTCGTAATAATGCGCTTGTCAGTTACTACCAAAAACCCTTTAGCAATACTGCCTGTAGCTTTGGATGCGAATTTGTTAAAAATTCCCAAAACTCTTGCAAGCGGACCGCTACCTACATCGTACATTTCCGCTTCGATTTCCACGACCAATGTTTCACCTTCCGTTAGGGAAACGCCTGATTTTAAAGCCCATAAAATCCTCCTATAGCGTTCTAGGTATATGACGTTTTTGCAACCCGGATAGGCAAACCGCAGGTTTGCAGAGTTGCAAAAATGTGGTTGGAGTGAGGCGTGGGAGCGAGCGTAGCGACCGACCTAGCCGAACGGAAACCCAAAATGCCCGATCAAGGGCATTTTGTAGTTACCGTTTGTTAGACGCTGGTTTGCTTTGCAACAAACTTTTTTATTTTTTTGTTTTCAAAAAACACAAAACCGTAAACCCAAGCATGGGAACGCCAATCAGTATGTTAATTAATCC